>JAEUIX010000155.1 GCA_016794945.1 Phycisphaerae bacterium | reverse complement strand
GTGTGCTTCTCGTACCGGGCGAGCTTCAGCGGGTTCTCGCCGGGGTCGCGCAGCACGTCGCGGAGTTCCAGCACGGAGCCGTTGGCCCGGATGCGGCTCCAGCCCTGGCGCGAGAGCTCCTCGAGCGTTTCGCGGTGATACCCCTTCTGGTCGCGCACGACCGGGGCGAGCACCATGAGGCGCGTGCCGGCGGGGCGCGTCATCACGCTGTCGACCACCTGCGTGCTGGGCGTGGCCGAGATAGGAACCCCGGCCCGGGCGAGCACTTCTCCGTCCTTGCGCGTCCGGGTGGGACGCCACGAGTAGGGCCGGCCGCACCGGGCGAAGAGCAGCCGCAGGTAGTCGTAGATCTCGGTGGTGGTCGCGACGGTCGATCGCGGGTTGCTGCTGGCCGAGCGCTGCTCGATGGCGATGGTGGGCGGGATGCCCTCAACCTCCTCGACGTCGGGCTTCTTGAGCTGGTCGAGGAACTGGCGCGCGTAGGCCGACAGCGACTCCATGTACTTGCGCTGGCCCTCGGCGAAGATCGTGTCGAACGCCAGCGACGACTTGCCCGATCCCGACAGCCCCGTGATCACCACCAGGCGGTCGCGCGGGATCGAAACGTCAATGCCCTTGAGGTTGTGCTCTTTCGCGCCCCGGATCCGGATGCAGTGCGCGGGGTGGATTTCCTCCGGGCGCGCAGCAGCGGGCTCGGCGGTCGGCATGGGGAGAATGGACACGGGCGATCCTTCGCGCGGGAGGTGGCGTGCGGGAGATGGTAGGGTATGGTCGGCACCGCCGTCGGGACCGACCGGTGTCGAATTTCCTTCAATAAACCGTGCCATGGAGCGGACGGCGGCGCGCCCAAGCCCTACGGGCGAGGGGCGGGCGTGGCCGGAACAGCGCCGGTTGCCGGCTGGCCCTGGGTACCGGCCTGCACCGCACCCGTCGGCGTCGGAGCCAGCGGGCGTGGCGCCAGAAGCCGCTTGCCAAAGGTGACCATGCCGAGCAGGACCAGCCCGATGGCGACCCCGAGCAGGTAGTACCCCAGGCGATGCCGCCATTGGCCGCGATCGGGCGCCATCGGCTGCGTTGGAGGCGGCTGTTTCATGGGGCGCATCGGTCCGAGGAGGGGTTGTTCGCAGCGTTCGAGGGAGGCGGTTTCGATCCGCCGCCACGCGGGCGAGCGGAGTGCGTCCAGAGCGCATCACCGGGCCCCCATGGGACAGCGACGGCGTGCCCGATGGTATGGAGTGCCGCGGACGATGGATCGAACAGGCGGTGTGCGTTTCCGCTGGCTGCGCGGGCGATCGGCGGGTGCGTCAGCGGTCCTGGCGTGGGCTGGTGCTGGCGACGAGGCGGATGCTCTCGCTGGGCAGGTCGCTGGAGACCATGCGCCGCTCGTCCCAGGTCCGCGAAGCGGGGTTGTAGACCATCATGGTCCAGGCGCCGGAGGACGAGTCGTACTTGGCGTACTGGCTGGACTGCGGCGCGATGGTGAGGTCGACCGTCGCCCGGACCAGTCGCGGGCCGGGCTCGTACTCGAGGTTGAAGCGGGCGTTGAGCACGCCGTCGATCAGCGGCCGCTCCTGGCGGGAGACCACGCCGTTGGTGTTGGTGTCGATCACGAGCCACAGCACGAAGGGCCCGCGCTGGGTGTAGCGGTCTTCGCCCAGGGTGACGGTGACCGGCTCGCGACGCTCGATGGTGGTCACCTGTCGGGTGTTGGTGGAGGGGTCGTTCCTGCTGACGAACTGGATGCGCGTGTAATCGGCGGGATTCTGCGCGGCGTCGAGCACGTCGACCGGGTAGGGACCGAACTCGCTTCCCGTGCGGATCATGGACATGATGCGGTGCATGACCACGCGCGAGATCACGTGCGTGCTGGCCGAGTCGCTGATGACGGTGTAGCGCTTGAACATCGCGTCGAGCGCGACGAGGCTGGCGGCCAGCAGCGTGGCGCTGATCGTGAACGCCAGCAGCATCTCGATGAGACTGAACGCGCGTCGGCGGGCGCGGCGGCGGGGATGGGTGCTCATGGCCTCTGCTCCCGGTAGCTGGCGGCGACGGGAACGACGGAGACCGGCAGCATGATGCCGTCTGGCATGGCGCGATCGGGGCTCCAGGTGATGTTGACGCGCCCGTAGCCGTAGAAGGGCACGGGAGATGACCCGGCGGGCTGCGGGTCGTTGGGACTGACGTCGGGCAGGCCGTCGCCGTCGGTGTCCCACCCGACGATCCGGCGACCGCCGACAATGGGAAGGGACTGGGGGTCCAGGCTTTCCAGTTCACCGTCGGCGGGGCCGAAGTAGCCGAGGCTGGCGTTGAAGTTGGAGGGGTTGCCCACGGGAACCCCGTACTGCTGGAGCGGCCCCTCGCCGGCGCGTGGCGCGAACGTGAGCAGCAGCGTGCCCTCGATCGAGGTGTTGCCGCGGGCGTCGAGCACGCCGGCGATGATGGTGCCCGAGAGCTGGACGTTCTGCCCCGGGGGCCCGTCGGCGAAGGTGTCGGTGGGGCTGTTGAACTGGCCGATGTCCACCGAGTAGTTGGGGAGCATCATGCTGCTCTTGGCGATCTCGGTGCGGTCCTCGGGGTTGGGGTTGAGGTCGCCGTTTCCGGGCTGGTCGGGGTGAGTCTCCGAGAAGCGCGTCGACCCGGTGAACTGCATCTTGTTGCGGACGTGGGTGAAGGCCTGGGGCGTGTCGCTGACGACCGAGCCGACGAAGAGGCAGTTGTGGAAGCGGATGTTGTTGCTGTAGCGCTTGGTGTCGCGGGCGGCGCCGGTGCGCGTGACGCCGTAGATCACCGGGGGATCGGCAAACTCGCCGTAGTTCTGCGGACCGTCGGTGACCAGCCCGGTGGTGTAGCGCAGGAAGTCGCTCTTATCGAGCGGGGCGGTGTTGGGCACCGGCCTGCCGGAAGCCGCGGACCACTGCAGGCCGCCGTAGAGAGACCAGAGTTCGTGGGTGTTCTGCGTGTAGGTGCGGACCCAGGTCACGCCGACGAACGTGCAGTTGACGAACAGGCCGTTGTTGCCCTCGGGGATCTGGACGTTGCGGAAGACCATGTTCTCGTAGCGCGGGCGGATGTACCAGTCGGTGTACTGGGGGCTGTTGAAGGGCATCTTCTCCCAGAGGTTCTGGCCGGTCAGGGCGCGGGCGGCGGCGTTGTCCATGTCGGCGCGGAAGAACCGCGGGCTGGCGGGGTTCGTCTTGGTCTCGGTGTAGGTTGCGAGGGCGCCGGCGCTGACGCCGAGCTGCGCGGCGACCTGCGCGTTGAACGATTGGCCGTCGGCCAGCGCGGTCAGGGGCGTCTGCGCGGCGGTGAGGTTGGAGACCGACACGTCGGGGAGCACGTCGGACGTGGCGCCGAACTGGGTGGCCGTCTGGCCGCGCGGGGGCGCGATGGCGCCCTGGACGTAGTTCTGATAGGTGTTGGGGCTGCGCGCGGTGTTCCAGGCGTTCTGCGTGGCGCGGAAGACCAGGCGGCCGTGCACCTTGGCGTAGGCGTCCTTGCCGTCGATGTAGCCGTCGCGCCATCCGAGCACGCGGTCGGGGAAGGTGCCGTTCGAGCTGTCGTAGTCGGTCAGGGCCTCGCCGGGGTCCCAGCGGCCGTTGTTGTTGTCGTCCTTGAAACCCGCGACGCCGTTGCGGTTGCGGTCGGGGTTGTACGAATCGATGAGCAGCGCCAGGTCGTCGTCGGCGGCGAACTCGGGTGTCTGGCCCTCGGCGGGCGTACCGGCGGTGAGTGCGCCGGAGAGAGTCAGGCGCCGGTCGCCGTTGCGGTCGTAGTGGTTGATGAACACGTCGAAGTCGTCGACGTAGCCGTCGCGCGTGGCGTCGGCGAATGCGTTGTCGGGCCGGCCGTCGTTGTCGTAGTCGCTGCTGTTGCTGGGCAGGCCGGCGCCCTCGGTCGCGTGCGTGACGCGGAGCCGATTGTCGCCGTCGACGTCGTACTGGCGGATGGCGGTGAACAGGTCCTGCAGCTTGCGGTCGAGCACCGGGTCGAGGCCCATGAAGTCGCTCTTGAGCACCGCCGGGTCGCCGTTCTGCCGGGCGACGTCGGTGTACGCGGCGCCCATGCTGCCGGTGATGTTCACGTTCTTGCCGATCAGCACGCGGCTGGGCGAAACGATGGCGTGCTGGTGGCGCTTGGAGAGCTTGAAATCCTGGTAGATCACGCGGCTGAGCGGTCGGGATTGGTCGGCCACCGAGCCTCCGCCGTAGATGTAGCTGGAGCCCGACGTTCCGACCGAACTGAATCCCGTGGCGATGACGCGGATGGTCACTCCGTCGGCCAGGGGGGCGTACGTCAGCTGGAACGCCGCCGGGCGGGCGCCGGTTTCCGCCGCGCTGCCGTCGATGGCGATCGCGGGGGTGGTGACCCAGGTGTCGAGCCTGTAGGTCGCGGAGTTGCTGCCGGCCGGGGCCGAGCCGATCACCGGCTGGCTGAGCCCGCCGGAGTACGCGACGACGTTCTGGTCGGCCGCGTGCGCGTTGTACAGCGCCTGCGCGACGCCGCGAGGCGTGCCGAACTCGCCGTGGCCGCTGGGGGGGGCCAGCACGGTCAGGCGGCAGTCGCCGGCGGTGAGAGAACCGTCCCAGAGCTTGCGCCCGAAGGACGCGTCGATGACGCCCTTGTCGACGACGAACCGCGAGGCGGCCTCTGCCAGACGGGCGGCGCCGATGGCCAACCCGGTCTCGGCGGCGCCGATGGCCTTGGTCACGTGCATGTGGGTGCTGGCGGTGCGCAGGTTGCCCTTGCTGACGATGGCCATGGCCAGTCCGAGGGAGCCGAACAGGACGAGGAACATCATGGCCAGCACGCTGACGACGCCTCGGCGGCGGGAGCCGAACAGGCTCGAGCGGAGGGCGGTGAGTGCGGGGTGGAGGGTCATCGTGACGGTCCTGTGCCTCGCGGGGTGCGTGGACGGCGGTCGGCGGACGGCGGTCGGCGGTCGATCAGGGCTGGATCCAGGTGACGCGCGCCATTTCGCGTCGCGCCGGGTCGTGCGGACCCTGGAACCAGGCGGTGACGGTGATTCTCAGGGGGAAGCGGTCGACGGCGAGCGCGGGCGTGGACCCGCTGGCGGCGCGGGTGTATGACGGGGCACGCACGGTGGCGAAGTTGAAGGGATCGACCTTGGTGACGGCGACGGTCTGGGTCCAACCTTCGAGCGGCAGGGAACCGCCCTCGGCATTGAGGACGGGCTGGCCGTTGAGGCCAATGCGCGGGATCAGCCGGCCCTGCGCGTCGATGGGGCCGGGGAACGTGCCGCCGGCGCCGAACGAGGCGCCGTCGAAGTCGTCGCAGTCGTCGTAGTCGGCGGCGAGGGTCTCGTTGGACTCCGGCCCCCAGCCGCGGAGCACGTTGGACGCGTCGAAGTACAGCCCGCTGACGGCGTCGTGCCTGGGCATGGAGCGGACGCGCTCGCGGAGTTCGTTGCAGAGGTAGGTGGCGGTGGCGTTCTGAGTCGACCACTCGTTGGTGGTGACGAAGGTGGCCTGGGCCTGGATGAGGGCCAGGACGCCGACGCCGATGATGACGGTCGCGAGGGCCGCCTCGAGCAGCGTGAAGGCGCGCCGGGCGCGTGGTCGCGGCCGCGTGAATCGAACCGCGCCTCCGGGTGCTCCCTGCGAGCCCGACGCTGAGAACTGTCGTGCACGCATGCGATGACTCTCCGATACACCGCGCGCCGGTGCGCGGTCCTCCGCGAGAGATATCGGCTAGCGGACGATCTGACTCATCTTGAAGATGGGCAGGATGATGGCCATGGCGATAAAACCGACGACCGAGCCCATGAGGATGATCATGATGGGCTCGATCATGCTGGTGACCGCCTTGATCTGGTCCTTTAACTGCTTGGCGTAGTAGGCGGAGATCTCGTCGAGCACCTCGCCGAGCTTACCGGACTCCTCGCCGGCGGAGATCATCTGCACGACGGCCTGGGGCAGCAGTTTGCTCTTGATCAGGGGCGTGGAGATCTTCTTGCCCTGCTTGACGCTGCCGTAGACGGTGCGCCAGAGGCGCTCGTAGAGGCGGTTGCCGGAGACGTCGCCGGTGATGGCGATGGTGTCGAGCACGGGCACGCCGGCGTTGACGAGCTGGCCCATGGTCTGCAGCGAGCGTGAGATGTAGAGCGAGCGGAACATGTTCCTGATCACGGGCAGGCCGAGCTTGCCCTTGTCGAACCACCAGCCGCCGACCTCGGTCCTGGAGAAGCCGTAGATGCCGCCGATGAGCGCGAACGCGCCGCCGACGAACAGCGGCCAGCGGTCGACCATCATGTCCGAGAGGCCCAGGAGGAACTTGGTGGCCCAGGGGAGCACCTCTTCCTTGCCCTGGAAGCCGCCCTTGAACTTGGGCAGCACGAACGTGAGCAGGAAGACGGTGACCAGCACCGCCATGGTGCCGATGATGCCGGGGTAGATCGCGGCGCCGATGACCATCTTGCGGGTCTCGATCTCCTGGGCGATGTACGCGGCGATGCGGTCGAGCATCTCGCTGAACGAGCCCGACATTTCCGAGGCGCGGACCATGTTGATGTAGAGCGGGCCGAAGAGCTTGGGGTGGCGGGCCAGGGCGGCGGAGAAGGGCTTGCCGGCCTCGACATCGGTCTTGAGCGCCAGGATGACCTTCTTCATCACCGGGTGGGCGGTCTGATAGGCGATGCCCTCGAGCGCCGAGCGCAGGTTGATGCCGGCGCGCATCATCACCGCCAGCTGCGTCGTGAAGTCCAGGACGTGCTTGGCCTTGGGCTTGCCGCTGTTGAGCTCGGCCAGGCGTGCCATGAAGCCCGCGGCGTCGGCGCCGCCGGCCAGGGGGCTGATCTGCAGCACGTGCCCGCCCTGGTTGCGGAGGATCGCCGCGGCGGTGGCGACGGAGTCGGCCACGAGCACGCCGGCCTGCACTTGGCCGGCGGGGGTCCTGACCTGGTAGCGGTAGTTGGCCATCGGTGCGTCTCTCGCGGGCGGGTGCGGTCAGGAGCGGGCGGGGATCAGGCGGCCAGGAGGCGTTCGATCTTGTCGGGCATGTTGGCCGACGCGATCGCGTCCTCGCGGCTGATCATGCCGTTGAAGTAGAGCTCGGCGATCGACTTGTCGAGGCTGGTCATGCCCAGGGCGCGGCTGGTCTCGATGACGTTGGGGATCTCGAACGTGCGCGCCTCGCGGATGAGGTTGCGCACGGCGGGCGTCGCCAGCAGCACCTCGACGGCGGGCACCATGCCCGGCTGGTCGATGCGCGAGAAGAGCGTCTGGCTGATGACGGCCTGCAGCGTGTTGGCCAGCATCGATCGGATCTGGTTCTGCTGGCCGGCGGGGTACATGTCGATGATGCGTTCGACGGTCTGCGCGGCCGAGCAGGTGTGCAGGGTGCTGAGCACCAGGTGGCCGGTTTCGGCGGCGGTGATGGCCAGGGCGGTGGTCTCGAGGTCGCGCATCTCGCCGACGAGGATGATGTCCGGGTCCTGGCGGAGGCAGTGCTTCAGGGCGCTGGCGAAGCTGGGCATGTCGGCGCCGAGCTCGCGCTGCTCGATGAGCGAGCGGTTCGATTGGAAGGTGTACTCGACGGGGTCCTCGAGGGTGATGATGTGCTTGGCGTAGCGCTCGTTCATGGCCTGGATCATGGCCGCGAGCGTGGTGGACTTGCCGGAGCCGGTGTCGCCGGTGACGAGCACCAGGCCGCGGGGCAGGTAGGTGAGGCGGGCGATGACCTCGGGGAGGTTGAGCTTCTCCAGCGGGGGGACCTTGGTCTTGACGACGCGCATGGCGAAGCCGATGTTGGACTTCTGCATGTGGACGTTGACGCGGTAGCGGGCGAGGCCCTCTGCGAAGTAGCTGAAGTCGGCGTCCTTGGTGGCCTCGAAGCGGGTGAGGGCTTCCTTGGGGGCCATCTGCTCGAGGAACTGCTTGCAGACGGCGGGGGTGAGCACGGGCATGTCCATCGGCGTGACGACGGTGTGCACGCGCATGACCGGCGGGTGGCCGGCGATGAGGTGGATGTCCGACGCGTCCGCGTCCTGGGCCGCCTTGAGAATGTCGTGGAGTTTCATCGCGATCGGCTCCGGTTCGGCCGGCGCGGGGAACGCGCCCGGTACCGCCTTGGAGGATCGGCCGGGCTCCCGGCGAGCTTCACCGGGGTCACCCGGACGGCGTCGCCGTCACGGAGCACCCCGACCGGATAAACGGAACAGGCTGCCCGGGGGGCTCAGGGACCCCGCGAATCGGCGTCGTCACCCGGGCCGGCGTCGCCCGACGGCGCGTCGGGCTCGGCCCGGGCCCCGGCGACCCGGCTCGCGGGCAGCACCCTCAGCAGCAGGATGCCGACCTCGAACAGCAGGTACATGGGCACCATGAGCAACGTCATGCTGAGCGGGTCCGGCGTGGGCGTCAGCACCGCACCGACCACGGCGCAGAGGAAGAAGGCGTGCTTGCGGTACGTCCCGAGCCCCTTGGGCGTGACGATGCCGATCCAGCCCAGCAGCAGCACCACGACCGGCAACTGGAAGGCGACGGCGAACGCCAGCGCCAGCCCGAAGAACAGGTCGACGTACTCGCGCACGCGGTACTGCTGGGCGATGGTCGCCTGGCGGGTGATCACGGCGCCGCGGACGTCGGGCACCTGCCGGCCCTGGGCATCGGTAACCACGCCCACGCACACCCGGATCTCGTGCACCGTCTCGTTGATCCAGACCTGCCCGGGCCTGGCGTCGGGCGGGTCGGCCTTGAGCACCGGCCACATGGGGATTACCACGCCCTCCGGCACCGGGGCGGTCTCGATCTTCTCCGCGCCCAGATCGTTGCCGAAATGCACAAGGAAAGCCAACCCGGCCGGCAGCATGACCCAGTACATGAACGTGATGCCCGCGGCCGTGAGCACCGCGCTCAGCGGGCCCAGCACGTACGCGAAACGCCGTTCGTTGGAGTACAGCCCGGGGGCGACGAACTTCCAGACCTGGTAGAGGATCCACGGGCCACCGACCACCACCGTGGCGATGAGCGAGACCTTGAACCACGCCATGAACGTCTCGAGCACACCGGTGGCCTGGAGCGTCGCCGGTAGCCCCTCTTCGCGCAGCGCCCGGAGCACCGGGCGGATCATCAGGTCCAGCAGCCGATCGCCCAGGAGCAGCGCTCCGATGAGAATCGGAACCAGCCCGACGATGCACCACAGCAGGCGGCGACGCAGTTCCTCCAGGTGCTCGCCCAGGCCCATCGTCGCTTCGCGGTTCTTGCGTTGAATGGCTTTGCCGAGCACGCTGTGGATTCCGAACGCCGACCGAACGGATCGCCGGCGGCAGGCAAGAGGATACGCGGATTCGCGCCGGTCACGCGCCCGTGCACCGATGTTGACGCGAGAATGTAACGCCAAACCGACGGCCACCGACCGTCGGCGCATCAGAATGGGTGGTCGTGCACGGTGTGGAAACGGACCAACCCGTGGGCATGGTGGACGCCGCGATCGCCGGCGACCACGAGGCGCTGCGCTCGCTCTGGCAGCAGCACCGCCGGTGGGTGGCCGCGGTGATCATCGCGCACAAGCCCGCATCGGCCGACGTGGACGACCTGCTCCAGGACGTCGCGGCGACGGTCGTCGCCAAGATCTCCACCGTTTCGGACGCGGCGGCGTTCGTGCCGTGGCTTCGGACGGTCGCGATGAACGCGGCCCGGCTGGCCGGCCGGCGGCACGTGATTTCCAGCAACGGGCTGCGGCTGGTGCGGGAGCGAACGGAGCAGTCCACCGGCGGCGTTTCGGAGGATTCGGCCGAGGCCTCCGCCCGGCGCGACGAGGCCCAGAAACTCATGCGGCTGGCCCTGGGCCTGTCGGAGGAGTACCGGGAGCCGCTGCTTTTGCGGGCGGTGCAGGGGCTTTCGTACCGAGAGATCGCGTCGATCCTGGACCTGCCGGAGACGACGGTGGAAACGCGGATCGCCCGGGCGCGCCGAATGCTCCGCGAGCAAGCCGGGGCGTTGGCACCAGTCAGCCCCGGTCGCCTGACGGATCCGGCCGGTTCGCGCATCTGAACGAGGTGGCTATGACCCCGATTCCCGAAACCGACCGCGACGTGCTGATCTCCCGCCTGATCGACGGGCGTGCCGGCGCCGCCGACTGGGCGGCGCTGCGGCAGATCGCGTCGGCCGACGCGACGGTCTGGTCCGACCTGGCCGAGTCGTCGCGCCTGGACGGATCGCTCGGCGCGCTGATGGGGACGGAGGTGGCCCGCGCCGACCGCGTGGAACTCCCCGGGTCGCCGCGCTTCGGCGGCGCGCCGATCGCCGGGCGGATCGCGGTGCCGGCTCGGCTGGGCTGGGCGGTCGCCGCGGTGCTGGGCCTGTCTCTGGTGGGTGTGCTCATCGGGGTGCGTCCGGGCTCGACGAACATCAGCCCGCTGGACGGCGGGCACGGGGCCGCGCTGGGGGGCTTCACCCGGCCGGCCGAAGCGCTGGCGGCGTACATGCAGCTCGGCCGTCAGGACGGCTCGGTCGTCGGTGAGATGCCCCAGCGGTTCGTGGTGGACACCCGGCCCGTCGAGGGCGGCACCGAGGTGACGTACGTGCGCCAGATCGTCGAGAAGGCTCTCGTGAAGGACTTCTACAAGCTCGGGACCGATGAAACCGGGCGGCCGGTTCTGCTGCCCGCCTCGTCGCCCGGCGCGACACCGGGCGCGTCCCCGGCATCCAATGCCCCGATGTGATTCGCCTGATCGCTCCGCGGGATTCCCGCACGCGCATTCGTGAGGTAACGCCATGAAGAACACAACGCTCGCTTCGATCGCCCTGGTGCTCTCGCTGTCCGGCGGGCTTTCCGCCTGGCCGGGGCAGCGCGCCGCGGTGGTGAATGAGTTCGGTCAGCCGGCCGGTCGGACGGCCCGGGTCGTCACGACGATGGACGACGCTGCCAACCCAACCCGCACCGGCTACTACCAGATCTGGACCGACGATGTGCACTACTTCATCCGGGTGCAGGACGGCAAGGTCCTCGAGCTCAAGAAGAACGGCGAGAGCATCCCCGCCGATCGCGTGACGGTGACCGCCGACCGCGTCGTCGTGCTGGACGATCAGGGCAAGGTGATCATGGACGCCGCGGCGGGCTCGCCCCGCGCCGGCGACAGCCGCCCGCGCGTCACGGCGTTCCGCGGGAGCTTCGCTCGCGGCCCGATGGAGGGTCAGGCCGCGGGGTTTGATCCTGAAGCCCCCAAGCCGCCGGTGATGGTCGGGGTGCGGATGGCCCAGCCGAGCCCCGCGTTGCTGCGTCACCTGAAGATCGAGCCGGGCAAGGCGATTCTCGTGGCGGGCGTTGCCGAGGGTCTTCCGGCGGCCCAGGCGGGTCTGAAGCCGTACGACCTGCTGGTGGCCGTGAACGACACGCCGGTGACGAGCGAGAACACGCTTCGCGAGGTGCTCACCTCCATGAAGGCCAAGCCGGGCGACACGATCCGGCTGTCGGTGGTGCAGGAGGGCCAGCGGAAGGAACTGAACGTCACGCTTTCGGCGTTCGACGAGGACAAGATGATGAACGGCAAGTGGGAGCAGGTCGAGAGCGACGACATGCCGCAGTGGTCGTTCGCGGTCCCGCAGCCCCCCGTCGCGGGGCAGACCCGGGTCGACATGGAGGATGTGCAGAAGCGGCTGATGGAGGCGCAGCGCCGCAGCGCCGACGCGATGCGCGAGGCCGAGCGGCAGATGGAGCGCTCCCGGCGCGACCGACTGACCGTCATCCCGCCCGGCGTGACGGCCGACCCGCAGATCTTCATGGACACGCGCCGGTCGGGCCTTGACGAGCGCATGGCCCGGCTGGAGGAGCGGTTGATGCGGCTCGAGGAGTTGCTGAACCGCCTGGCGCCTCCCGCGCCGCCGGCCCCGCCCGGCGCGCCCGACAAGCGGCCCGACGCCCCCCCCGCCGCTCCGACGCCGCCGGCCCGGCCGTAGGCGACGGGCGCCGAGCGGACACGATCACGACCCGGGCGCGCAAGCGCCCCACACCGGAAAGCCCCCGGACGCGTGTCCGGGGGCTTTCTTGTTGGCGACGGTCCGGTGTGAAGACGGACCGTTCCGACGGCGGCGCGAGCGCTCGTGGTCGCCCGTCGGCCGCACCCCGGCCGACGGGCGCCCGGTACACTGGGGGCATGAACCAGACGCCGATCACCGAGGCCCAGCAGACCAGCGCGGAAGTGCGCAGCGCGTTCGATCGGGTGAAGGTCGAGGTTCACAAGGTCATCGTGGGGCAGGACGCGGTGGTCGATCAGATTCTCATGGCGATCTTCTGCCGGGGCCACGCGCTGGTGGTCGGAGTGCCGGGCCTGGCCAAGACGCTGCTGATCTCCACGATCGCCCGAACGCTGAGCCTGGGGTTCAGCCGCATCCAGTTCACGCCCGACCTGATGCCCAGCGACATCACCGGCACCGAAGTGATCGAGGAGGACAAGAGCACCGGCGTGCGGACGCTGCGTTTCGTCAAGGGACCGATCTTCGCGAACGTCATCTTGGCCGACGAGATCAACCGAACGCCGCCCAAGACGCAGGCGGCCCTGCTGGAGGCCATGCAGGAGCGGCAGGTGACCGTCGGCGGCATGCAGCACCGCCTTCCGACTCCGTTCTTCGTGCTGGCGACGCAGAACCCCATCGAGCAGGAGGGCACCTACCCCCTGCCCGAAGCGCAGCTCGATCGCTTCATGTTCGAGGTGAAGATCTCGTACCCGTCGGCCGACGAGGAACTGGCGATCGTCCGCCGCACCACCGGCGGCACGACGCAGCAGCCCGAGGCCACGCTGAGCGCCGAGGACATCGCCCGCGTCCAGGACCTGGTCCGCGCCACGCCTGTGGCGGACCACGTGCTGCGCTACGCGCTGCGGCTGGTGCGCTCGACGCGCATCAAGGAGCCGATGGACGGCGGCCTTACCAGGCCGAAGATGATCGAGCAGTACGTCGGCTGGGGGGCCGGCCCCCGCGCCAGCGAGTACCTGGTGCTCGCCGCCAAGGCGCGGGCCATCCTCGGCGGCTCGACCCACGTTACCCCGGAGCACGTCCGCGAGGTCGCCAAGCCCGTGCTCCGCCACCGCATCCTCACCAACTTCAACGCGGAAGCCGATCAGGTGACCACCGACGTCATCATCGACGCCATGCTCAAGGAGATCCCGGTCGAGGGCGTCTCCGCCGCCGAGAAGAAGCAGATGGACGCGGTGCTGAAGTAGCCCGCGCCCCTCCTCCACCCACAGATCACCGCACCGCGAACGCATCGTGCCCGCACTCCGGGCACAGGCCGCGCGACGCCGGCGTGGCCCCCGAACGGTCGTACCCGCACAGCGGGCAGAAACTCGCTCGCTGCGCCGGCGACAGCCGGACCGAGCCGAACGACGCGGCGGCCGAGGCCGAGGCGATCACGAAACCATCGGGCCAGGCATCCGGCACGACGAGCAGAAACCCCGCGGCCATTGCCACGCCCGTAACACCGGCGCACAGACCCATCCCCGTCGGGCCCAGCCACCCGGCGTCGGGCGTCAGCCACCGCCGCCTGCGACGGCGATCGGCCAGTTCCGCAGCGAGCCACGCCGCGACCACCGGGACGATCGCCAGCTCGATGACTCCGGCCAGTTCAAAGGCGTAGCCCCCCACTGCACTCGATCCGTGCGACTGAACCAGGGCGATCGCGCCCACCGCGAACCACACGAACATCAAGGGGATGAGGAAGCGTGCCATAGGGTCCTCACTGATCGTGACCGGGGGCCGGCTGCGCGGGCGGCAAGGGCATCGGCGACACCTTGCCCATGATGACCTCGCCGCGGATCGCGATGCTCCCGGCCAAGGGCGCCTGCGCGGGTGGTGAGAAGAACCTGGCCACCGTCGCGAACGGCTCCAGCCAGCGCACGCGCCGGCCGGAAGCGTCGGCGCGATGAGCCGTGGCCGCGAGGGCCGAAAGGCCCGTCACCAGCGCCAGGGCCGCCGCGATCCGGAGCAGGGACCGGCGCGCCGCCGCGCGAACGCGTGCCCAACCGACGGGGCAGTCGCGCGTCAGGACCGTGCCATCCGCCCGCCGGTAGATCACGGCGCACAGACGGCCCGGTTTCACGGTCCCGTCGGCGCTGAAATGGCCTGACAGCAGACGCTCGGCCTCGTCCCCCGACATCGCGGCCAGATTGTGTACGTTGAGGTTGCAAAGCGCGCAATGCCGGACCTTGTCGTCGCCGGTCATGTCCTCCCACCGCGCCGGGCACGGAGAGGCGATCCGCACGTTCTGGAGCAGTGGCAGTGAGACGGAGCGATTCGCGGCGGCGTTCATACACGATGGAGGCCGCCGACCGATCGACGGGTTCAACGAACTTGGCCGCCGGCGACGGAGTGGCTGCACGCGGCGCGGTTGGGGCCTGTGCGGGCCGCGACGGTTAGAATGCAGCATGGCAGGAACCGGCCTCGTGAGCACCGATCAGCGGCGGCCGTTTCTGCTCTCGCCCAAGGGTGAACTGCTGGCCGCGCTGGTCGCCGGCGTGATGCTGCTGGCGGGCTGGATCCTGCGCACAGCGGGTGAGGTCGGAGGCGGTGTGCATCTGGCGGGCGAGTTGCTGGCCTGGGGTGCGCTGGCCATCGGGCTGTTCCACGGCATGCGCGCGGCGCTGGCCGCGCTGGGGCAGGGGACGTTCGACATCGACGTGCTCATGGTGGTCGGGGCGGCGCTGGCGGCGTGGATCGGCGCGCCGGCCGAGGGGGCGCTGCTGCTCTTCCTGTTCACGCTGAGCGGGGCGCTGGAGGACCTGGCGATGGCGCGGACCACGCGCGCCGTCGAAGCCCTGCACAGGCTCATGCCGACCGCCGCCCAGCGGCTGGAAGGCGGCGTCTGGGTCAAGGCCGAGCCGGAGTCGCTGGTCGCCGGCGACCGCGTGAAGATCCTGCCGGGCGAGGCGGTGCCGACCGACTGCCGCCTGGCGCTCGGCGAGTCTTCCATCGACCAGTCCTCGATCACAGGCGAGAGCCAGCCGCGCCACGTCTTCGAGGGCGACGAGCTGTTCGCCGGCACGATCAACGTCGGGAACCCCGTCGAGGCTGTCGTGCTCCGGCCGGCGGCCCAGAGCTCTCTGCAGAAGATCCTCGACCTGGTCATCCAGGCCCAGCAGCAGCGCGAACCCGTGCAGCGCATCATCGATCGCGTGAGCCAGCCCTACGCGATCGGCGTGTTCGCGTCGGCGTTGGCGGTCTTCGCGGTCTGGCACTGGGGCATCGGGCGCGACCTGCGCGACGCGATGTACACCGCGATCACGCTGCTCATCGTGGCCTCGCCCTGTGCGCTCATCATCTCCACCCCCACCGCCACCCTCGCCGCCATCAGCCGCGCGGCCCGCACCGGCGTGCTCTTCAAGGGCGGCCAGTCGATCGACCGACTCAGCCGCGCCCGCGCCATCGCCTTCGACAAGACCGGCACCCTGACCATCGGCCGCCCGCGCGTGATGCACGTCGAGCCCGTCGCGTGGAGCGCCGGGCCGGAACTGCTGGCCGTCGCCGCGGCCCTGGAGGGCGGATCATCGCACCCCATCGCCGCCGCGATCATCGAAGCGGCGGAGCGGCAGGGGTTGGCCCCGGCCCCGGCGGAGGACGTGAAGTACATCACCGGACGTGGCATCGTCGCGACCGTGGAGGGCACGCCCGCACGGATCGGCTCGCTGCACCACACCGAGGAGCTGATCCCCGTGTGCCTGCGGGCGCAGGTGCGCTCGGTGCTCAAACGCGTGCAGCACCAGGGGCAGATCGCGGTGGTGTGCGCCTGGACCGAGCAGGCGGCGGTCATCATCTTGGCCGACGCCGCGCGTCCCGGAGCCGACTGCCTCACCGCGCGCCTGCACGAGATCGGCGTGCGGCCCGTTGTCATGCTCACCGGGGACAACCGCCTGACCGCGGCGACCGTCGCCGAGCGGCTCGGGCTCGACGAGTTCCATGCCGAGCTCATGCCCGGCGACAAGGTGTCCCACGTCCAGAGGCTCAAACGCGAGGTCGGGCCGACCGCCGTGATCGGCGACGGCGTGAACGATGCGCCGGCCCTGGCGGCGGCCGACGTCTCGATCGCCATCGGCTCCATCGGCTCCGATGCGGCCCTGGAATCGGCCGACGCGGTGCTGCTGGCCGACGACCTGCTGGCCGTTCCTTGGGCGATCCGGCTGGCGCGTCGCTGTCGCAGGACGGTGATGCTCAACCTCTCGTTCTCCCTCGGCGCGATGGCTGTCATGGCCATCGCCACCATCGTGGGCTCGCTCATCGGCCGGCCCGTGCCGCTCTGGCTCGGCGTCGTCGGGCACGAAGGGGGCACGCTGCTGGTCGTCTGCAACTCGCTGCTGCTGCTGACCGTGCGGGGTTTCGAGGTCTGCACGTGTGATCGCCAGGCCACAGAGCCCCTGGCCGAGCCATCAGCAATGTCCCGCGAACAGGGGGATTCCTCGGAGATCAGCCCGGTGCGGGCGGCAGGGTGACAGCTGTCGGGCCGCGCTGACGCATGGATGATCATCGGGGCTGACCGCCCCCGCTGCGCCCGGATGCGGACAGGGCGAGCGAACGCAAGGCGGTGGAACATGATCGGGATGCTTCACATCGACGGGTGGACGACGGCTCGATGGCTGGCGGCAGCCGCTTGCCTGGGCTTGGCTTGGGCGGAATACCAGCCGGCCCGCAAGCCGCCTTCGCGGCAACAGCAGCGCCAGATCGAGCAAGCGCCGACGGGCACGATGCCGGGCGTCTACCGGCGGACGTTCGACTTCACCGATGCGCATTACCTGGCCAACGGGATCAACCCGGCGGGCCTGGTGGGCCGCATCGAGCCTGACGGGATCACCGGGACATCTGACGCGCCGTCGCAACGGCGGCACCGCGCCGTCCGTCCGCTGGTGGTGCAGGCGGCGTACACCCATTCGGGCAACCCTGTGTTCTTCTCCACTGTCGCGTCGGTGCGCGATTTGAACAGCTTCACAGCGGACGCGGCGGGGGTGTTGGCCAGGGGCATCAGCGAAACCTACTGCCTGTACTGCTTCCCCAAGCGGGTGAACCAGCCGGGCGTGCTGAACCCCCGCCGGCAGGAGCCGGTGGCGGACATGCGCAACGGCTACGACACGGGCAACCCGTTGGGCTTGTGGCGGTGCAACATCGTCACGTACACGTCGGCGGCGTTCAACACCCCCGGAGGCCAGCAGGCGCTGGCGAGCCTGGCGGCGCGCAACGGCCTGGACGCCGACGGCACGCCGATCATCAAGAAGGTCAACGAGATTGAAGACCTGCTGGACGATGGGTACATCAGCGTCGAGCGACCGCCCGAGGACGGCAGCAAGGGCCCGCGCTGGTACGTCTGCCCCATGATCGACGATCCGACGGGCTTCGCGATCGCAGGCGATGCGCGTCTGGACGTGGTGCGCAACGCCGACGGCACGGTCTTCGCCGGATCCGCCGGATTCGAGCGGCAGTTCTCCTGCCTGCAGCGCGCGGGCGGCTGGTGCCTGCCGTGATCGGTCGTCGCAGCGCCGGGGCGTACCATCGCGGGCGATGAACGCGCCCAAGCCACCGGCACAGCCTCCCGCACACTCCGGCGCCGCCCCGGATCAGCCAGCCCCCGCTCCCAAACCCCTGCACGAGCAGGAGGCGAACCGGCGGGCCAACCGCGCGGCCGTCGCCGCGGCGGGCCTTGCCCCGTACGGCGAGCGGACGGACGGTCTGATCGCGCTGAGCGCAGCGCGGGCGATGTACGACGAAGCGGCCGACGCGGCTCACCAGGCGGCGGGCAAGGCTCCGCCGCCGGGCTACCGGGACGCACGCCCGCGGGTGAAGGTGGCCGGGCGGGTGATGCTCTGCCGCGACAATGGGAAGCTGGTCTGGATGACGCTGCGCGACCACACGGGCGACCTGCAGATCGCGGTGAGCCAGCGCGACGTGGACGCACGGTCGTTCCTGCTGGCGGGCAAGACGGACCTGGGCGACGTGCTGATCGCCGAGGGCCCGCTGATGCGCACGCGGACGGGCGAGGTCACGGTCTGGTGCTCGGCGGTGGCGCCCGCGGCCAAGTGCCTGGTGCCGCCTCCGGAGAAGCACGCCGGGCTGGCGGACCCGGAGCTGCGCTACCGCCATCGGTACGTCGACATGTGGGCCACGCCGGAGACCGCCCGCGTGTTCGAGACCCGGTCGCGGATCGTGTCGTTCATCCGGCGCCACCTCGACGGCCTGGGGTACCTGGAAGTCGAGACGCCGATGCTCCAGACGCTGGCCGGCGGCGCCGCGGCACGGCCGTTCCGCACGCACATGAACGCGCTGGGGATCGACCTGTTCCTGCGGATCGCACCCGAGCTGTACCTCAAGCGGCTGCTGGTCGGCGGCATGCCGATGGTCTACGAGATCAACCGCAACTTCCGCAACGAAGGGCTGGACAAGCAGCACAACCCCGAGTTCACCATGCTCGAGCTCTACCACGCCCACGGGGACGTGGAGACCGTCATGTCGATGACCGAGGGGCTGATCCGCGCCACGGCGCGGATGCTCACCGGCGGCGCGCCCGCCCGGCTGCCCTTCAACGAGTGGACGATCGATTACGAAGCGCCCTTCGAACGCGTGCGTTACGGTGAGCTGTTCCGGCGCGCGCTGGGCATCGACATGTCCGACCGCCCGGCGGTCGCGGCCGAGGCCGCCCGGCGCGGCGCCAAGCACCAGGGCGTGGACCACTGGATCGTCGTCAACGACCTGTTCGAGGAGTTCGCCGAGCCTTCGCTGGACCCGGCGCGCCCCACGTTCATCACCGACTACCCGGCGGCGATCAGCCCGCTGACGCGCCCGAAGGCGAGCGATCCGGCCCTGGCCGACCGGGCGGACCTGTTCATCGGGCGCATGGAGATCGCCCCCCACTACACCGAACTGAACGACCCCGACGTGCAGGCGGCCAGGTTCTCCGAGCAGCTGTCGGGGCTGGAGAAGGACAAGGCCGAGGAGGAGAACACCTTCCGCACCTTCGACCGCGATTTCATCCACGCCCTGAAGGTGGGCATGCCACCGGCCGGCGGCATGGGCCTGGGGATCGATCGGTTGTGCATGCTGCTGACGAACCAGCGGACCATCCGCGACGTTGTACTGTTCCCCCTGATGCGGCCGCAGTGAGGTGATCGGACCGGTTGGCGTTCGGCTCCTGGTGCCGGGCGGCGCGCGGGACGGGCAGGGGCCCCGAACGCGGCCCTTCCCGGGTGGCCGGGCCGACGCTACTGTTTCACACTTGTCGGGCCGCGATGCGGCGAGGGATTGCGAGTCGAGGGCACGCCATG
>JAEUIX010000118.1 GCA_016794945.1 Phycisphaerae bacterium | reverse complement strand
GACCCCGCGAGGAACAGGACCGAGGGCGCCGCCAGCACCGCCAGCAGGGCGGTGAGCAGTCCGTCGGGGTGGAACGTGATCGTGTCGGCGTCGCGCGTGGCGCGGATGTACAGCAGCACCAGGTTGCCCCAGAGCACGCCCAGCAGCAGGGTCCACGTCAGCACCAGCGCCGCCCGGCTGGCCATGTTGGCGACGATGATCCCCGGCAGCACCGGGAAGGCCACCGCCAGCGTCACACCCGCGAAGATCGCCAGCACCTGCGCGTGCCAGGGCCCGATGACCATCGGCATGAACATCACGCCGTGCACCAGCGTCAGCAGACCGAGAAACACCGCCGGGATCAGCACGGACGCGAGCATGATCGGGGCGGCGGGGCCGGGATCGCGCCCGCCGCGCATGTAGTCCACCAGTTGCATCATCGGCACCACGACCAGCAGCAGCACCCCGAGCCAGATCAGGGCGTGCCACACGACCATCCATCCGCTGCCGAAGAGGAATTGCAGGACCATCAGCACTTCACGAACCCCCCTGAACCACCGGGCCCGCGCCGCGGCCCACGGTGGGCCCGGCGACCTACAGCATACCGCACGATGGTTCGATCGGCCCGCCCAACGCGTCCCCAACGTCAGGACGCGCCGATAACCGCCGGCCGTGTCAATCCGAGTCGGTGTACGCGGTGGTGAAGCCCTCGGCCAGCGCCCCCTGGGCCCAGCGGCCGTCGGGCGACATGGCGATGAACGCCACTTGGTGCTCGGATGCGATGCGGTAGCGGTCGCGGATGCGGTCCAGCACGTACGCGATCGCGTCGCCTGGGGACAACCCCAGGCGCATCCGCTCGACCACCAGGAAGGAGCCGCACACGCCCATGACCAGTTCGCCGTTGCCGGTGGCGGCGGCGGCCCCGGCGCGCTGATCCACGTACAGGCCCGCGCCGATGATGGGCGAATCGCCGACGCGCCCGGGCACCTTGAAGGCCAGGCCGCTGGTGGTAACGGCCCCGGCGAGCGATCCGGCCGCGTCTCGGGCGAGCACGCAGACGGTGTCGTGCGACGGTTCGTTGCGGGCGTTGCGGTAGCGTTCCTCGACGTTCATGGGGGGCAGTTCGCCTTCGCGTGCCGGCGGTGGGGCGGCGGCACGGCGCGACCGCCACTGGGCGAAGGCCGCAGAGGCGGCGGGCGACAGCGCTTCGGGGCTCACGCGCCTGTGACCCTGCCGTGCGGCGAAGGCCTCGGCCCCGTCGCCGGCGAGCATGACGTGCGTGGTCTTCTCTATGACCGCCCGGGCCAGGGCGGCGGCGTGCCTGTAGCCCCTCAGGTAGCAGACCGATCCGCAGCGATCCGGGTCGGTCATCACGCTGGCGTCGAGGGATACGCGCCCGGAGGCGTCGGGCAGCCCCCCGAGGCCGACGGAATCGACGGCGGGGTCGTCTTCGACCGCCGTCGCGGCGGCGACCACGGCGTCCAAGGCGGCACCCCCGGAACGCAGGATGGGCCAGCCGGCCGCGTTGGCGGTTCGGCCAAAGGACCAGGTCGAGAGGATCTGTGGACGGGCGTGCGCCATGGGCAGGGAGGATAACTTGCTCGGACGTGGCGGCCGACCAATCATCCGGAGACCCGTGTCGGCCGGCGGCGTCGGAGGGCCGCGGCCGCCTTGTGCAGCCCCGCCGGAACGCCGATACCCCGCCCAGACCCCGGACGGACAAGACCTGACCGAAGCGCGAGTCTGCCGAGCCCCGCAGGGACCCGGCGTCGCGATCAGCAAACCCCGAACGGACCCGCCCCCGCAATCCTCGAAAGGACCCTGGAGCCACCATGAGCCTGATCAAGTCGCGTATGGAAGCCATCGCCGCAGCCACCAGCTGGCGCGAGTCGCCGTCGAAGCCGGCGGAGCAGATGGAGCGGCTGGAGGAGATCTTCGGCGCCGACGTGTTCAGCGAGCGCGTGATGCGCGAGCGGCTGCCGAAGGACATCTTCCAGCGGTTGATGCGGACCATCAAGAAGGCCGAACGTCTGGACGCCGAGCTGGCGGACGTGGTGGCGTCGGCGATGAAGGACTGGGCGATCGAGCGTGGGGCGTCGCACTACACGCACTGGTTCCAGCCGCTGACGGGCCTGACGGCGGAGAAGCACGACTCGTTCATCAGCCCGGACGGGGCGGGCGGGTTCATCATGCAGTTCTCCGGCTCGGCGCTGACGCAGGGCGAGCCGGACGCGTCGAGCTTCCCGTCGGGCGGCATCCGTGCGACGTTCGAGGCGCGCGGGTACACGGCCTGGGACCCGATGAGCCCGGTGTTCCTGAACCGGTCGGGTTCGAACGTGACGCTGTGCATCCCGACGGCGTTCGTGTCGTGGACCGGCGAGGCGCTGGACACCAAGACGCCGCTGCTGCGGTCGGTGGACGCGCTGAGCGAGCAGGCGATGCGGGTGCTGCGGTTCTTCGGCACGCACCAGGGCGTGAGCCGGGTGCTGACGACCGTGGGCCCGGAGCAGGAGTACTTCCTGGTCGACCGCAACCTGTACTTCAGCCGGCCGGACCTGCTGACGTGCGACCGGACGCTGTTCGGCGCCCGGCCGCCGAAGGGCCAGCAGCTGGAGGACCACTATTTCGGTTCGATCCCGGCGCGGGTGCTGGCGTTCATGACCGAGGTGGAGCGTGAGCTGTACCGCCTTGGCGTGCCGGTCAAGACGCGCCACAACGAGGTGGCGCCGGCGCAGTACGAGATCGCCCCGATCTTCGAGAACTCGATCGTGGCGTGCGACCACCAGATGCTGCTCATGGAGACGCTCAAGCGCGTCGCCCCGCGCTACGGCCTGCAGTGCATCATGCACGAGAAGCCGTTCGCGGGCATCAACGGCTCGGGCAAGCACAACAACTGGTCCATGTCCACCGACACGGGCGTGAACCTGCTCGACCCGCGTGACGAGACGCACACCAACATGCAGTTCCTGACCTTCTGCTGCGCCGTGGTGCGCGCGGTCGACCTGCACGCCGACCTGCTGCGGGCCGCCATCGCCGGGGCCAGCAACGACCACCGCCTGGGCGCCAACGAGGCCCCGCCGGCGATCATCTCCATCTTCCTGGGCGACATGCTCACGGACATCATGGAGCAGATCGAGAAAGGCCAGACCAAGCGCACCATCAAGGGCGGCAAGCTCGACCTGGGCGCTCGGACCCTGCCCCTGCTGCCGCGCGACTCGGGCGACCGCAACCGCACCAGCCCGTTCGCCTTCACGGGCAACAAGTTCGAGTTCCGCGCCGTCGGCTCCAGCCAGACGTCGGCGTGGCCCAACACGGTGCTCAACACCATCGTCGCCGAGAGCCTCGACTACGTCGCGACGCAGCTCGAGAAGGCCGCCGGAAAGAACCCCTCTCCCCAGAAGGTGCAGCAGGCCGTGCGCACCGTGCTGGCCCGCATCGTCAAGCAGCACAAGCGGGTCATCTTCAACGGCGACGGCTACTCCGAGGCGTGGCACAAGGAGGCCGAGCGCCGGGGCCTGCCGCACCTGCGCGACTCGGTCGACGCCCTGCCGGTCATCAAGAGCCGCAAGGCCTGCGACCTCATGAGCCGGTACAAGGTGCTGACCAAGGTCGAGATGCAGAGCCGCTGCACCATCTTCCTGGAGAAGTACGTCAAGCAGGTCACCATCGAGGCCGAGACCATGGCCTCCATGGCCCGCACGCAGATCATCCCCGCCGTGCTGCAGCACCAGCGGCGCCTGGCCGAGGCCGTCGCGGCCACGCAGGCCGCCGACGTCGGCTGCGCCGAGCAGCGTGACGTGCTGGAGGGCTACGTCGAGGCCGCCGGCCGCATGCACGAGGCCCTGCGCGGCCTGGAGAAGGCGCTGCACCACCACGCCGGCGGCGACGAGATGGACCACGCCAGGCACGTCCGCTCGCACGTCAAGCCGGCGATGGCCAAGCTCCGCGAGGCCGTCGACACGCTGGAGACCATGACCAGCGAGGACCTCTGGCCCCTGCCCTCCTACCGCGACCTGCTGTTCATCAAGTGATCGCGCGGCGTTGAATCCGAAAGAACACGGCCCCGCGGGACGCTTCCCGCGGGGCCGTTTCGTTTGCGTTGCGTTGTCGGGGCCGAAACGAGAGTGCCGGCGTCAGTCGCGCGGCGGCGGGGGCATCCGCCGGTCGCCGCCGACACGCGGGCCGCGCGGGCCGCGATCGTCGGGCCCGGCGCGA
>JAEUIX010000077.1 GCA_016794945.1 Phycisphaerae bacterium | reverse complement strand
GTGCTGGTCATCTGCCGCGGCCGGCCCGAAGAAGAACCGCTGAGCCTCGAGGACGGTCCGCCCTACGCGCTGGCAGGCACCGAACTGGTCCGCCTGCTGGCGGACGCCGGCCTGAGCCTGCGCGATGGCCCGCGGGAGTATCGCTGCGCCAGCGATCCCGATCACCTGTGCCTTCGTGCAACCTTCGTCAAGGCCTGAGCGCCGGGGCCGCGCCGTCCGTCGGCCGTTTCGGCCCCGCCCCGGAGGCGTCCAGCGTCGTCGGTCCCAGCGAGCCGCCCGAGCGGTAGGCGTCCAGGATCTTCTGACCCCACTGCAGCAGGTACGCCGCGGTCTGCGGCGTGTCGGTCCGGTCGTAGTCGAAGGCCTCGAAGTCCCGGGCGAAGTCGGGCCGCAGCGGCCCGGGATCGTCCGTCGCGCGGATGAGCGCCACGCACACGCTGGTGCGATGGGTCCCCGCGGCGCAGTGCACGAGCACCGGCTGACGCGCCGGGTCCAGCGCGATGCGGAGCGCCTCGACGTAGTCCTGCGGTTCGCCGGTCCCGTCGCCGCGCAGACCGAACACGAACCTGTCCACGCCCAGCGCCAGCGCCGTCCGTTCGGCGGTGCGAGCCTCGGGCGACCCAGGTTCGAACGCCCCGAGGTCGACGATCGTCCTGATCCCGTGCTGGCGCACCTTGGCCTGCAGCTGCGCCGGCGAGAGCCGCCCCGACCGGTACACGCGCCCGGGCTCGACCTCGGCGAACCGTCGGGCCACGATCTGATCGCGCACGACGTACCTGAAGTACAACCCTCCGGCGGCGCACAGCCCCGCCGCCGCCAGCACCAGCCCCAGCCGCCGCGACGCCCGCGCCCGTTCCATGTCCAAGCCTAGCGCCGTTCGCGTACGCTCCGGGCATGGCCAGGGCACAGGCCGGCTCCGCCGGCGCTCCAGATCCGGCGTCGACGCGGGCCGCGCGCTCGACGGCCTACCCGGCGCTGGTCCAGCGGTTGATCGACGAGCTGGCCCGTCTCCCCGGCGTGGGCCCGCGCTCTGCCGAGCGCCTGGCGCTGCACCTGCTCAAGAGCGACCAGGCCGTTGCTCAGGCGCTGGCCGCCGCCATCACCGACGTCAAGCGGGCCGTCCGCAACTGCGAGCTGTGCTTCAATCTCGCCGACGGTCCCCGCTGCGCCGTCTGCGCCGACCCGCGTCGGGACCACGCCTGCCTGCTGGTCGTCGAGCAGCCGCGCGACCTGCTGGCCATCGAGCAGACCGGCATGTACCGGGGCGCGTACCACGTGCTGCTGGGCCGCCTGAGCCCCCTGGAGGGCGTGGGCCCGGCCGACCTGACCATCGCGGATCTGGTCCGGCGCGTCCGCCAGGCGGGGGCCAACGGCGGCGTCCAGGTGCGCGAGGTGATCCTCGGCCTCAATCCCACCCTCGAGGGCGACGGCACGACCCTGTACCTCAGCGGGCTGCTCAAGGACCTGCCCGTGCGGGTCAGCCGCCTGGCCCGCGGGCTGCCGTCGGGATCCTCGATGGAATTCGCCTCCAAGGCCGTGCTCGCCGACGCGATCGAGGGCCGCCAGGAGTTCAGGTGATCCGACGGGCCGCCCGGCCCGCCGCCGGCGCTGCAACAATCACCCGCCGCGCGGGCCGATAGAAGTTCCGGCGGCCCTCCGCGTTCCGCGGGGACCGCCGCGACCCCGAGACGCCATGCGATTCGACGCCTCACAACAGATGCGGATGGGCCAGCACATGAAGCTGGCGCCGCACATGATCCAGTCGATGGAGATCCTCCAGATGCCGCTGGGGCAGCTGGAGGAGCGCATCGAGCAGGAGCTCGAGAGCAACGCGACGCTGGAGATCGCCGACGACCAGCCCGACGCCGGCGCCGACGGTGCCCCCGCGCCCGTCGCCCGCGCCGACGCGGGCCCGAGCGCCGAGACAGGCCCCTTGCGCGTCGAGCAGGACGGCGGCCCCGACGACTTCGAGCGGCTCGACTCGTTCGAGGAGGCCAACCCCGACTCGGCCGAGAACGAGTACTCCGCCGCCGAGGCGCGGACCGACTGGCAGGACCTCGAGCCGCGCCACCGCGCCCGCGACACGGGCGAGCGCGACGCCAAGACCGACGCGATGGCCAACACCGCGGCCCGCCCCCAGGGCACGCCGGAGCAGCTGCAGGAGCAGTGGGCCCTGGCCGAGGTGGACGAGTCGCTCCGCCCGCTGGGCGCGCTGATCCTCAACGCCATCGACCAGGACGGCTACCTCCGCACGCCGCTGGAGACCATCGCCGACCGGGCGCCCGTCGGCGCCAAGCCGACGGTCGAGCAGCTCGAGCGCGCGCTGCGGGCCCTGCAGCTGATGCTCGAGCCCACCGGCGTCGCCGCGCGCGACCCGCGCGAGTGCCTGCTGCTGCAGATCGACGCCCGCGAAGACGCCGAGCCGCCCGAGGGGCGCGCGCGCTGGGAGCTGGTCCGCACCCTCGTGGAGCACCACCTCGAGGACCTCGCCCAGAACCGCCTGCCCCGCATCGCGCAGAAGACCGGCGCCACCGTCGAGGACCTGCGGCGCGCCACCGATCTGCTCCGCACCCTCAGCCTGCACCCGGCGCGCCAGCTCGAGCAGTCCTCCGAGCCGGGCATCATCCCCGACGCGTTCGTCGAGTACGACCTCGAGCACGACCGCTACATCGCCTACCTCAACGACTCCCGCCTGCCCAACCTGCGCATCAACCAGGAGTACGCCCGCCTGGCCAAGGACCGCCAGGCCCCCAAGCCCACGCGCGAGTTCATCCGGACCAACCTCTCCAACGCCCAGTTCCTGCTCGACGCCATCGAGCAGCGCAACCGCACCGTGCTCCGCGTCATCGAGGCCGTCGTCGAGGCCCAGCGCGAGTTCTTCGACTTCGGCCCGCAGGCCATCAAGCCCCTGCCCATGACCAAGGTCGCCGAGCAGCTCGGCGTCCACGTCGCCACCGTCAGCCGCGCCGTCGCCGAGAAGTACCTCCAGACGCCCCGCGGCATCGTTCCGCTGCGCAAGTTCTTCACCGGCGGCACCGTCACCGAATCCGGCGAGGAAGTCTCCTGGGACGCCATCAAGAGCGCCCTGCAGGAGGTCATCGACGCCGAGGACAAGCACAACCCCCTCAGCGACGACCAGCTGGTGGACGAACTCAAGAAGCGCGGGCTGGAGATCGCCCGCCGCACCGTCGCCAAGTACCGGGGCCAGCTCGGCATCCCCACCGGCCGGCTGCGCAAGGTCCACGCCTGAGGCCGCTCAGCCCTCGCGCCGCGCCGCCAGGTACATCATCGCGCCGTTCATCGACCGCCGCCACCGCAGGCCGAACCACGCCGCGCTGATCCGCCGGCGCACGCCGAACATGCGGTAGCCGCGGCTCATCTCGGTCCTGACGAACGCGTCGAGGTCGAAGGCCTCGGCCGCCGGGCGCGGGGCGCGCCGCATGAGCGCCCGCTGCAGCACGTTCTCCCAGGGCGTGAACGACCCGCCGCCGGTCACGGCCAGGCCGCCGGCGGCCTCGACGCACCGGGTCAGCGTCGCCGGGCCGAAGTGCGACACGTGGCTGTGCGGGATCCACTTGCGGAACTCGGCCCCCAGCCGGCGCACCGTGGGACTCTCGAAGTTGTCCGTCCCGATCACGACGTGCCCGCCCGGCCGGCAGTGGCGCGCCAGCGACCGGACGAACGGCACCGGGTCCTGCACGTGCTCGATCACCTCGAAGGCCGTCACCAGGTCGAACGAGCCTTCGGGCAGCCCCGCCTCCTCGAGCGTGCCGCGCCGGATGTCCACGCCCAGCCGCTCGACCCCGTGCGCCGCTTCCGCCGCCGAGAGCTCGACTCCGACGCCGCGGATGCCCCGCCGGTCGCGCAGGCGCGCCAGCAGGAAGCCGTACCCCGCGCCCACGTCCAGGAACGTGCGCACCGGGCGCAGGTCCACCAGGCGGGCCAGCACCCGCTCGTTGATCGCGGCGTTGAGGATCTGGCCGTCGCGGTGACGTTCCGAGCCGAACTCGCCGGCGTAGTACCGGCGCGCCCCCTCGGCGGTCATGACGCGTGCCGAGTGAACGAACCCGCACGCGGCGCACCGGCGCACCGGCACCTTGGCGAAGTCGTGCACGGTTTCGAAGCGCGTGCCCCCGCACAACGGGCAGGGCCCGCGGTCCACGAACGCCTCGCCGGCGATGCCCGCGCCGCCGTCGCTGTGCTGTTCCGCCGGCTCGCTCATGGTCTGTTCATCGGCCGCTCAGCGCGTCCCGGCCAGCCTCCGCACGGTCATGTCGAACGTCCGGGTCATCTGCCCGTGCACGCCCCACACCACCGCGCTGTACACGCCCGCCGCCACCAGCGCCCCCACGAACAGCGACGCCCGCGCACCGCTCAGCCCCGCCGTGGCGCTGGTCACCGTCTGCAGCATCGCCCGCTCCGGCTCCACGCAGGCGAACACCGCCGACGCCGGGCTCATCGCCCCCAGCGCCGGCCCGATGCTGGCGATGCTCCCCGCGGCGTTCCAGGCGCACAGGCCGATCGTCCCGCCCACCGCCCCGATGATCCCGACCGTCGCCATCACCGACGCGATCGTGCCCTGGCTCCGCAGGCTCATCGCCATGCCCACCACCACGCAGAACGCCACGAACGGCACGCACACCAAGGGCAGCACCAGCACCGACTCCGGCAGCACCACCGGCGCCGACAGCGCCGTGCCGACCATCACGTTGCCCGTCACCTCCGCCCCGTCGGCCCGCCCGAAGCCGCCGAACGCCGCGTACGCCCCGGCGATCGCCGCCGTGAACATCGGCACCGCGATCATCGGCAGCAGGTAGGCCACGATTCCCTTGAGCTTGCCCGAGAGGTACTGCCCGGGTGTGATCGGCGTGGTCAATAGCAGGTCCAGCGTGCCGTCCTCCCGCTCCCGGCTCACCGCCGTCGCCGACATGTTGATCGCCACCAGGCTGATCACCGCGATCTGCCCCGTCACCGTGTACAGCAGCACCGTGCGGAACGTCCCGGGCCCCATCGCCTGCGTGTGGTACATCCACAGCAGACCGACCGCCAGCGCACCGCCCAGCACGATGAACGACCAGCGCGCCGCGATCCGGCCCAGCGTCGCGTTGCGGGCCGCGGCCTCGCGCCAGGCGATCGGGTTGTGCCACACCGTCCGCGCCGGGCGCGTCTCCGCGCCCGCCGCCCCCAGCCCGAACAGCCGCCGGTACCACGGCACGCCCCCGCTCCCGCCCCTTCCGCGCACTCCGCCGAGCCCCGCCAGCCCGCCCACCCGCACCGTAACGGTCGACACGCCGATGAGCGCCACGCTGATCCCGATTGCCAGCAGGCACCACGTCGTCACCGGCCGCTCGAGAAACCAGGCGGCCAGGCCCGTCTGCGTTCCCGCAGCGGCACGGGGATACCCCGCCGGGTCCAGCAGCGCCGTCAGCGCCAGGAAGGGGTTCAGCGCCGTCATCCACGTCACGCCCGGCGAGCGCAGCAGCGCATCGGCCGCCCACGTCACCGCCAGGTACGACACCACCGCCACGTAGAACGCGAACACCGCCCGCCGACCCACCAGCCGGCTGACCGACAGCGCGATGGCGATCGCCCCGACGACCAGGGCCGCCGCCGCGGCGATGAGGTAGCTGGCGAAGATCGAGCTGCCCGGCACGCCGCCGAAGTACTGCGTCACCGCGAACAGGGGCAGGGAACTGAACAGCAGCGCCAGGATGAAGAACAGCCGTCCGAAGAGGTTGCCCAGCACGATCTCCGTGGCGCCCAGCGGCGTGCTGAGCAGGATGTCCCAGGTCCGTGGGTCGGCCTCTTGGGCGATGGCCCCGGCCATGAACACCGGCGCCAGCACGCAGATCAGCGCGATCTGCAGGAAGGCGATGACGGCGAAGCTCTTGCTGCCGGCCTGGGCCAGCGCCTGGTAGCTGAGTTCATCCCCGCGCGCGTTGACCAGCAGGGCCCACAGAAGCACGGCGATCAGCGACCCGAGGTAGATCGAGCGGATGTACAGGTGCCGCGTCCGGCGCGAGCCGGTCTGCACCAGGCGCACGACGATCGGGTTCGTGGGGCCGAATCGCAGCAGCCAGCGGGCGACAACAGGCATGCGGGGGCCATCTTATCGGCCGGGCGGCCTCGGCCCGCGCCCGACCAGCACGATCGGAACGCGTTCGGGAATTTCGGCACTTGGGATCGCTGGCATGTGAATCTTGGAAGCGCAGATTGCCCAGTTACCCAAACACCGTCCAAGCTGCGCGGAACGTGCCTGTTTCGGCCGGCCGAATTGTGGAAAACTCCCCGAAACAGCCTTGCATTCGTGCGAGCCGCGGGTACCTTCACTTCGGTCAGGAGTCGTGGAGCGGTCATTCCACGTACGTCATTCCTGTCTCGCGCAGTTCGCGGCGGTCCTCCGCAACACCGGGCTCTGCGCGCCGTGGTCAGGGAAGAAGAGGTCAGACGTCCGGCGCGCGGAGCGTCGGGGGAGAATTTGAGATGAAGACGAAGACTTTGGCTGCTTTGGCTGGTCTGTGCATCGCCGCTCCGGCGCTCGCCCAGACGACGTACACCGGCTACGCGGGCGGTTCGCCCACGGCCCCCGGCGTTGCGATTCCTGACAACACCACCGCGGGCGTGTCGATCACGATCTCTTCGACGCTCGGCACCGCCATCACCGACATGGTGTTCACGCTGCAGTTCGGCACCGGCACCACCGCCGGCAACCGCGAGCACTCGTGGATCGGCGACCTCGTCGTCACGCTGGCCTACACGCCCACGCTCGGCGGGCCGATCGCGCCCGTGGCCATTCTTGATCGCGTCGGCGTGAGCCCGAACTCCACGTTCGGCAACTCCGCCGACATGAACGGCTTCTACAACTTCGCTGACGCCGGCAGCACGCTCGTCACGGGCGCGGCCGGCAACATCAACGCCGCCGGTTCGACCGTTGGCGGCAACATCGTGTCCACGGTCTTCACGCCCGACGCCGTGCAGGCCAACGCGTACACCGCGTTTGTCGGCACCGCGCAGATCAACAACGCCTTGGCCGCGTTCAACACGGCCTACGGCACGGGCACCTGGACGGTCTTCATCACCGACCGCGCGGGTGGCGACACGGGCGACATCATCAGCGCCTCGGTCACCCTGATCCCCACGCCGGGCGCCGCCGCCCTGCTGGGCCTCGGCGGCCTGGCCGCCGCTCGCCGTCGCCGCGCCTGATCGGCTCCGCGACCCGAGATCACAACGTCTGAACTCGCCGCCCGGGCCTTACCGCCCGGGCGGTTTTTCTTTTCCCCCCGCGCTCCGGCCCGGGCGCCCGGGCCGCCGATAGTCTCTGGACCATGTCCGTCCATGCCTCTCCATCGCCGGCGGCGACCCGGACCCAGCAGGCGGCGTTCAGCCCGTGGCTCGATTGGGTCGTCGCCGCGGCGCT
>JAEUIX010000071.1 GCA_016794945.1 Phycisphaerae bacterium | reverse complement strand
TTCGTCATGTACACCAGGTGCACGCCGCTCCCGCCCGGCTGCAACTCGGCCGACAGGCCCACCCCCACCGCCGCCCCCGCCAGGATCACCACCAGGGCTCCAGCCGCGGCGGACAGTGCGTGGGAATTCGGACGAAACCTCGCGATGTTCATGGCCGGCTCCTGTGTGTGGCATCGAGGGCCGCTCCGCCATGGGGAGACGGTGGACCCCTGTGCCGCACCAGCCTACCACGCCGCTAGCGGTATGTGTAACCCACCCACTCCCGCAGACTGTCCACCCCGCCGTCGAAGTACACCACGTTGAACCTCGGCCCGTGCTGAGGATACCAGTCGAAGAACAGGCCGATCCGCTGGTGCGTCGTCTGCATGATGGCCCGCAGGGTCGTGTGCGGGGTCTGCACGACGAACGTCTCGTACAGGATCCGGGGGTAGTAGACGTACGAGCCGCCGGTGTCGGGCCATCGCAGCGTGTCGCTCGGACAGGCCCACGGCCGCACCCGCTCCTCGAGGCTGGGCGGAGCCGCGTCCAGGTAGTTCTCCAGCGCACGCACCAGTTCCAGCCGGCCCGCGGGCAGATCGATGCACTGCGTGGGCGGCAGCGGCACATCGGACCAGTCTCCGTAGTAGTTGATCGTCGCCGTGCCCAGCGCCCGCAGACTCGCTTTGCACGCGAGTTCCTGGGCCACCAGCCGCGCCGCCCGCAGCCCCGGCAGCGTGACGGCGACCAGCAGCGACACGATCGCCGCCGACATCAGCAGTTCGACGATCGTGAAGCCCCTGCGAAGCGACCCGTCCATGGCCCGCTCCAAGAAAGCGATGCGCCGCGCCCGTGCCGATGCAACCGTCCCTCTCCCGCTCGCCTCCGGCGGGGCGTCGGCGCTGGAATCGTCCTTCGAGGCCGGCCCGTTGAGCGGTCGGCCGAGCGGTCGCGCGGAATTTCCGTTTCGGGCCGCCCCGAACGGGGCAGTCCGACGTGAGGTCGCAGAAGGGTTACACCGGCACGGGCCCGCTCAGGGCTTGCGGTACTTCGCCGCCGCCTCGTCGCTGAGGCGCGACGCCTTCTCGATCACCACGGGGGTGGTCGGCACGTTCCCGTGGGGGGCCTTGGTTTCTGTCTTGACCACCTTGATCTTGTCCACCACGTCCATGCCCGACACGACCTTGCCGAAGACGCAGTACGCGCCGCCGTCGGCCTGCGCACGGTCCAGGAAGTCGTTGTCCTTCACGTTGATGAAGAACTGAGCGGTCGCCGAGTCGACGGTGGCGGGATTCGGCTTGCGGTCGCCCAGGCGGGCCATCGCGACCGTCCCCCGCACGTTCTTCAGCCCGTTCTGCCACTCGTTCTTGATGGGCTTGTCCGTCTTCTTCTGCTCCATGTCCTTGGTGAACCCGCCCCCCTGGATCATGAAGTCCGAGATGACGCGGTGGAAGATCGTCCCGTCGTAATGCCCCTTGTCCAGGTACGAAAGGAAGTTCTCGACCGTGATCGGGGCCTTGGTCTTGTTCAACTCCAGCACGATCTCCCCCATCGTGGTCTTCAGCGAAACGTACACGTACTGCTCCTTGGCGGTCGCCTCCGGCTTCGGTTCGCCCGTCGGCGCCGCGGGGGTCGCCGGCGACTCGGGCTTCTTGCCCCCGTCGCCGGGCTGATTCGCCCAGGTGCCTGCGCTCAACGCGATCGCACAGGCCAGGGTCCCCAACCGGATCAAAGTGGTGTTCATGGTGCTGGCTCCGTCGTTCCGGCCGATGGTAGCGATGCCCGCCTCGGCCCGCCCAATCCCCTCCGTATGCTCCGCCCCTGGCCGCCACCCGGATTCAACCGCGGGCGCCCCGCACCAACCGGAATCCCCCATGACAGCGCTGTGCATCGCCCTGGCCGTACTCGCCGGCATCCTCCTGCCGCTCCAGGCGGGCGTGAACGCCGCCCTCCGCGCCTCGCTCGCCGGTCCCGTATGGGCCACGTTCGCCAACTTCTTCGTCGGGGCGATGGCGGCGAGCGCGGCACTGGCCCTCGCCCGCCAGCCGATGCCGACGTCCGAGCGCTTCGCCTCCACGCCCTGGTGGGCGTGGACCGGCGGGCTGTGCGGCGCCACACTGGTCTTCGCCAGCCTGTTCTCCGTCGGCCGCCTCGGCTACGCGGGGCTCGCCGCCTGCCTGATCGCCGGCCAGCTCCTGGCGTCGGTGGCGTTCGACCACTACGGAATCCTGGGAGCCGCGGCCCGGGAGCTCACCGCCGCCCGCGCCGTCGGCATCGTCCTGCTGCTGTGCGGCATGGCGCTGGTGCTGCGCGGGTAATCTCCCGAGGCATGTCCATCGCCGGCACCATCGCCGCGGAACTCGAACGGCTCATGAACGCCGGGCGGCCCGCCCAGGCAGAGGCCACGGTCCGGCGCGCCCTGGCCCGTTCGCCCCGCGACCCCGGCCTCAACCAGGTGATGGCGCTGTTCCTCCTGCGCACCGGCCGCCCGCAGCAGGCGGTCTTCTTCGCCGAGCGCGCCGCGGCCGGGGCCCCGGACGCCGCCGAACTTCGCTACACGCTCGGACTCAGCCTCACCAACACCCCCCGCAGGGCGGAAGCGGTAGCCGCGCTCCGCCGTGCCGCCGAGCTCGACCCGTCGCAGGTGCGGTTCCACAACGCGCTGGCCCAGGTTCTCCTCAGCCTCGGCGACACCGAGCCGGCCGAAGCCGCGCTCAGCCGGGCACGGCAGCTGGCGCCCGACGACACCACGGCCCTGTGCCTTCTGGCCCGCCTGTACAACGAGACGGGGCGCGCCGAGGAATCGGTGGTCATGCTCACCGAAGCGATCCGACGGCTCGGCGACTCGCGCGACCTGCTGGCCTTCCTCTGCACATCGCTCAACTACAGCGCTCGGGCCACCCCGGGCGAGATCTTCGCCGCCCACGCGCGGCTGGGCGCCACCGCGTTGGCCGCGCCGGCCGCCGTGCTCCCCGACGAGCCTCGAGCCGATGGACCGCTCCGCGTCGGCCTGCTCGGAGGCGATTTTCGCCAGCACTCCGTCGCGTACTTTCTGGAGCCCCTGCTGGAATCTCGCGACCGCGCGGCGTTTCACGTCACGATCTACAACCAGAACGACTCCGAGGACGCCGTGACCGGGCGTTTCCAGTCGCTTGCCGACGCCTGGCACACCGTGACGCAGTTCTCCGACGCCGAGCTGTTCACGCGCATCCGGTCCGACCGGATCGACGTGCTGATGGACCTGCTCGGCGTGCTCGACACCTCCCGTTTCGATCTGCTGGCGCGCCGGCCCGCCCCCGTTCAGGTCGCGTACCTGGCCTATCCCAACACCTGCGGCCTGCGCGCCGTCGGACACCGCATCGTCGACGCGCTGACCGACCCGCCCGGCTCCGAGCCGCTGGCCACCGAATCGCTGGAGCGGATGCCGACAGGCTGCTTCCTGTGCTACCGGCCCGACCCCCGGGCCCCGGACGTGCGCCCTCGCCCGCCGCAGACACCGGTCACGTTCGCCTCGTTCAACAACACCGCCAAGATCTCCTCGCGGACGGTCGAACTCTGGGCCGCGGTGCTCCGAGCCGCGCCGGGCTCGGACCTGCTGCTCAAGGCCACGCACCTGCACCATCCGCCGGTGCAGCGCGCCCTGGCGGCGCGGTTCGCCGCCCACGGCATCGATCCCGGCCGGCTGAGGTTCGCCGGCCGCACCGAGGATGTGCCCGAGCACCTGGCGCTCTACCAGCAGGCCGACATCGCGCTGGACACCTTCCCCTACCACGGCACCACCACCACGTGCGAGGCGCTCTGGATGGGCCTGCCCGTTGTCAGCCTCACCGGCGACCGGCACGCCGCGCGCGTGGGACTCAGCCTCCTTACGGCCATCGGCCGCCCCGAATGGGCCTGTGCCGACGACGCCGCCTTTGTTCGCACGGCCGTCGGTCTGTCCTCCGACCGCGCCGTCCTGGCAGCACACCGCGCCGAGCTGTGCGACCGCGTCCGCCGGTCGGTCCTCTGCGATGCGCCGCGCCAATCGCGGGCCTTCTTCGATCTGCTCGCGTCGCTCCGGGGGCGTGGGACCCGCCGCTGAGACGCCCCCGCCCCCCTCGCTCCCGCCCGGTCAGTGCCGGAACCGGCGCACGCCCGTCACCAGGCACGTGACGCCGCGCCCGGCGCACAGGTCGAACGTTTCCTGGTCCCGCTTCGAGCCGCCCGGATGGACGATCACGCCCACACCCGCGTCGATCAGGATCTGCGGCCCGTCCGGGAACGGGAAGAACGCGTCGGACACCGCCACCGCACCCGGCACGAGTTCCGCGGCGCTCGCCCTCGCCTTTTCCACCGCAAGCCGGCATGCCGTCACCCGGTCCACCTGACCCACCCCGCCGCCGAACAGCCGCACCGCGCCCGGCGACGCCGGGTCCGGCCCGCCGATCGCGACGGCGTTCGACGACATCGACCGCACCACGATCTCCAGCGCCGCCGCGGCCGCCACCTGCGACGCGCTCGGCGCCGGTCCGGCCTTGTGCTCCCACCGCGCCGGATCCGGCGGCAGGCCGTCCGCCTCCTGCGCCAGCAGTCCGCCGGTGAACGATCGATAGGTCAGCGTCCCGCCCGGCGCGCCGCTGGTCGGCCCGGCAAACTCCAGCAGCCGGATGTTCGCCGACCGGGCCCGCAGCATCT
>JAEUIX010000060.1 GCA_016794945.1 Phycisphaerae bacterium | reverse complement strand
TTGGCGGCGGCGGCGGCCTGCGCGGCGGCCTCGGCGTCGCCGGCGTTGTAGCTGCTGAGGAACAGCACGAAGACCAGGGGCGTGGAGGCGAGCGCGCCGGCGACGATGCCGATGGTGTGGCCCCAGGCCTGCTGGCGCGGCTTGGCGCCGAGCATGTAGCCGGGCTTGATGTCCATGAGCAGGTTCGAGGCGTTGGAGGCGACCTCGACGCACATGACGCCGGTCATCAGATTGGTGGGCGGGTGCTTGGGGTCCAGCGCGCCGAAGCCGAACTGAGGGATTTTGCTCAGCGAGCCGGTGGGCGTGATGCCGGTGAGGGCGGTGCTGCTGGCGGCGATGAGCGTGAGAACGATGATCAATGGAATGGCCGTGGCGCCGAAGATCCAGGAGACGCCGAACCAATCGTGGGCCATCCAGACGCCGACGCCGCCCACGATGGGGATGCCGACGAACGAGACCCACAGCGGAAGCTCGATTCCCCGGACCGGGTCGGCCTTGACCATGCCCTTGCCGCCGAAGATGCCCTTGAAGGCCTCGACGAAGATCTGGGGCTTGGCGAAGAGGGCCACCATGGAAGCGACGACCATGATGACGATGCCCCACCACAGCGCCCAGGTGTTCAGCACGTGGACGCGGGTGAACGTGGCGGTGCCCTCGGCCCAGGAGCCGGTCTTGGGGGCGATCTCGCCGATGTTGATCATCCACGGCACGACGACCAGGAAGTTCAGGGCCATGCCGATCATCATGCTGACGCCGGCGCGGATGCCCATGAGGCCGCCGGCGCCGAACATCGCCAGATCGAGCGCGGGGGCCACGCCGAGCTGCTTGAGGGAGACGCCGGCGATGTTGGGCTTGCTCCAGGATGCGGGCCACGCCCAGGCGAACCACTCGTCGATGCCGTGCGGCAGGTGCCACGTGCCGGCCAGTTTCTCCTTGTACTCCTTGAGCACGACCGCGAGCGACTTGCCTTCCTGAATCATGAACCCCAGGGCCCGCAGCGCCTTGAGGTAGGCCTCGCCCGAGATGAACGACACGGTGCCGGCCAATGCCGCTGCGACGCCGAGGGCCTTGGCCTTGAACAGGCCGACGGCGGCGGAGGAGGTGTAGAGCGTGTCGAGCACGACGCCGCAGGCCCGGCCCTCGGGGAAGGGCTGCTGCTCATCGTTGATGAAGCGCCGCTTCATGGGGAAGGCCACGAGCACGCCCAGGACGCTGAGCACCACGTTGAACCAGAAGATCTGATACGCGGGGAGGGGCTTGCCCTCGATCCACATGTACGCGGCCATGCCGGAGATGAGCGGTCCGGTCATGTAGCCGGCGGCGGTGGCGATGGACTGCGAGCAGTTGTTCTCGAGGATGGTCATGTCGCGTGAGCCCAGGCGCGACATGATCTTGAAGGCGGCGAACGCGAGGATGACTGACGTGAGGCCGACGCCGAGCGTCCAGCCGGTCTTGGCGCCGACGTAGAGATTCGTGGCCGAGAGGATGCCGCCGAGCAGGAAGCCGGTGAGCGCCGAGCGCAGCGTCAACTGGGGCATGTTGCCCCGGTAGACGTTGGCCAGCCACCAGGAGTCCTTCTGCTCGCGGGTCCAGGTGCGGATCTGCTCGTCGGTCAGGTGTTGGATCGCCATGCGGGGGCGATCATACAGAACTCAGTACCGGAGGCAACCGGCGGCGGGTGATCGGGGATCAGCCCGCGGGCCGGAGCCACAGCAGCCCGACGACGGTGCCGGCGATGGCGATGAACGCCGCGAGCAGCGCCTCTCCGGCGACCAGGCCGGACGCGATGGGCACGTTGTACTTTTCCGCGGCCTTGGGGGTGAGCTTGACCCAGATCCAGGTGATGACGGCGCCCAGGGCGAACGACAGGGAGTTCTGGAAGGGCACGACCCAGGCCAGACCCAGGCCGGTGGCCGAGGGCATGTACTTGCGGTACTTGGGCGGCAGCAGAAGGATCTCGACCAGCGGCATGGCGATGCCCAGCAGTCCGCCGACGACGATGCCGATCTGCGCCGAGACGGGCACGGAATTGAGGCCTGCGGTGAGGGCCTCGGCGAAGGCCTTCCACATGTTGGCCGCGGGCGGGTTGTAGGCCTCGAGGGCTTCCTTGGTGGGGAACATGAGGTACCAGGCGGGCACGATGGCCAGCGTGCCGAAGAAGCAGCCGGCGAACTGGGCGATGAACTGGCGGCGCGGGTTGGCCCCGAGCAGGTAGCCGCTCTTGAGGTCGGTCAGCAGGTCGGCCGATGCGCCCGCGGCGCCGGCGGTGACTCCCGCCGAGGAGAGGTTGACCACCTTGTTTCCTTGGGCCAGGGCCGCGTAGAGCAACTGGGTGACCTTGCCCATGGCGCCGATCGGCGTGGTATCGGTCTCGCCGGTGGCGCGGCAGGCGACCAGGCCGAGCGGGAAGGACATGGCGACGGCGATGATGCCCAGGATCCAGGACATGTTGAACGCGTAGTGCTGCAGCACGACCAGGCCCAGGCCGATGGGCACCAGCCCGACAACCATCCACCAGCCGGGGACTTCGACGGCCGCCTCCGGGCCGGCGGCACCCCCGCCGCCCAGGCGGAACGCGCGGACGATGGTGCGCCACTGGATCGCGACGACGGTGAGGCTGCTGAAGACCATCAGCGCCGTGCCGGCCCAGAGCGACCAGCGCATGGGGTTGAAGTCGCCGGCGGGGCTGTACGTGAAGTTGTTGACGTAGGGCTTGGCGGGCTCGGCGAGGCCAGCGGCCTTGGCGTCGGCGACCGCCTGGGTCCAGGCGGCGAGTTCCGCGGCGTGGCCCTGGTCCATGTTCCACATCCAAGGGATGAAGACGAAGTAGAGCAGCAGGCCGCCGAAGAGCATGGAGAAGGACACGCGGATGCCGACGATCATGCCCGCGGCGACGAGCAGCGCGCTGGGCTCGAAGCCGAACCCGCCGACGTTACCCTTGGGCACGAGCCAGGTGTTGGGGAACGGCAGCAGGTCGGGGATCTTGACGTTGTGGGCCGTGTTGACGAGCCACTCGGGCGCCTTCTTGGCCTTGTCGAGCGTTTCGACGAGCCCTTCGTAGCTGCGGAACAGGGCGATGACCATGCCCAGGAACAAGGCGATGACGAGCGACGTGGCCTTCTGGATGGCCTCTCGCCCGTGGCCGTACAGGCTTCGGAGCGTCTCGGCAGCGGCGATGCCCGAGGGGAAGGGCAGCTGCTCGTGGTTGATCATCTGGCGCTTCATGGGAATCGCCAGGAAAACGCCCAGGGCCGCAACGAGGAACGTGAAGGGGACGAGGATGGTCCAATCGGTGTGCATGCCCTGGATGAGCAGCAGCGCGCCGAACGCGGTGCCGATGGTCCCGCCGGTGGAGTAGCCGGCGGCGGAGGCGGTGGACGCCATGCAGTTGTTTTCGAGGATGGTCATCTGCGACACGCGCCCGCCGGTGACGATGCGGACGCCGTTCCAGATCACGTAGGACAGCACGCACGCTGTGATGGCGACGCCGAACGCCCAGCCGAGCTTGACGGTGGTGTAGAGGTTGGAGACGGACATGAGCATGCCCAGGACGCCGCCCATGAGCACGGCGCGCACGGTCAACTGGGGCATGCGATCGCCCTGGTAGACGTGCTGGAACCAGTGGGCGTCCTTCTGCTCGGGCGTGGCGTTGTCGGGCAGGGGCGACACGCCCGAGGGCGTGTTCGGGGCGGCCGAAGGGGAGGACGATGGGGGCGTAGCCATGCGTGGGGTTCCAGGCTCGCGCGATGCGCGGGCCACCCCGCCCCGGGGCCGAAGCACTGCATCGGCGCGAACGGGCGCGAGCCTAGAGCAAACGCCCGGCGGACGCAACCACGCCGGCTAATGCCGCACCGCGCCCGAACAGAGATCGCCGGGGTTGGTTCTCGCGGGGATTCCGGGTATACCGGGATGCCCGGCGCGAGCCGGAGGCCGCCGAACCCGAATCACGACCGAGGGAACTGACATGCCGCACCGCCGCGTTTCACAGCGATGGATCTGGCTGGCTTCAATGCTCCTGGTGCCGGGGAACTGGGCTCACGACTGCAGGGCTCAACCGGAGCCGGCGTCCGGCGGACCAGCGCCCGCTCCGGCGACTCAGCCGGCGGAAACGCCCAAGCCCGCGCCCACGCTCGACCCGGCGTGGATCAACGCGTTCAAGTGGCGGCCGATCGGCCCGGCGAACATGGGCGGGCGGATCACCGACCTGGCGGTGAACGAGAAGGACCCGTCGACCTACTGGGTGGCGACGGCCAGCGGCGGGCTGATCAAGACCACCAACAACGGGCACACGTGGGAGCACCAGTTCGACCGGCAGGCGACGGTGTCGATCGGCGACGTGACGGTCGCGCCGAGCAACCCGGACATCGTCTGGGTCGGAACGGGCGAGTCCAACCCGCGCAACAGCGTGTCCTGGGGCGACGGGGTGTACAAGTCGATCGACGGCGGCAAGACCTGGACGCGCATGGGCCTGGAGAAGACGTTCCAGATCGGCCGGATTCTCATCCACCCGACGAACCCGGACGTCGTCTACGTCGCGGCGATGGGCCGCTGCTGGGGCGAGAACGAGGAGCGGGGCTTCTACCGCACGGCCGACGGCGGCAAGACGTGGGAGCGGATCCTGTACGTCGATGCGCGGACGGGGGCCATCGACGCGGCGATGATGCCGGGGAACCCCGACACGATCCTGGTGGCGATGTGGGAGCGGCAGCGCGACATCTACGACTCCAACGACCCGGCGAAGAAATGGGGCCCGGGCTCGGGGCTGTATCGAACGACGGACGGCGGCAAGACGTTCGCGAAGGTCACGGCGGGACTGGCCGAGGGCCAGGTCGGGCGCATCGGGCTGGACTTCTGGCGCAAGGATCCCTCGCATGTTTACCTGGTGATGGAGAGTGAGTACGCGGGGCTGGGCAACCCGAACGCGGCGTATCTGGGCCTGACGGGCGAGAACGCTGAAGCGGGCGCGCGGATCACGCGAGTGGTTGAGAACGGGCCGGCGGGGACGGCGGGACTGAAGGCGGGAGAGATCATCGTCGGGGCCGACGGCACGCCGGTGGCGAGTTACGACGCGTTGCTGGCGCTGGTGCGCAAGAAGCAGCCGGGGGAGAAGCTGCGGCTGCAGGTGGTGCGTGAGACCAAGGGCGTGGACGTGGAACTGACGGTCGGCAAGCGGCCGCTGGATCTCAACGCCCGCCCGTTCTCGACGCGCCTGGGCGGGCAGGTGCCAAACGTGCAGGACGAGCAGGGCGCCGAGGGCGCTCGCACCGGCGGGGTGTACAAGTCGGTGGACGGCGGCGCGACCTGGACGCGCATCAACAGCCTGACGCCCCGGCCGATGTACTTCAGCAAGATCCGCGTGGACCCGTCGGACGAGAACTGGATCTGGGTGCTGGGGATCAGCCTGCACGTGTCGAGCGACAACGGAATGACCTTCCGCGACGACGGGGGGCGCGGCGTGCACGCCGACCATCACGCCATGTGGATCGACCCCGCCAACGGTTCGCACATCATCCTGGGGTGCGACGGCGGGCTGTACAGCACCTACGACCGTGGCAAGAACTGGGACCACCACAACGACACGGCGATCGGGCAGTTCTATCACGTGGCGGTGGACTCGCGCCCGGTGTACAACGTGTACGGGGGACTGCAGGACAACGGCTCGTGGGGCGGTCCGTCGCGGTCGCGACTGGGCGGGGCGCTCAACGAGGACTGGTTCCGAATCGGCGGCGGCGACGGGTTCATCTGCGCCGTCGATCCCAACGACCCGGACCAGCTCTACTACGAGAGCCAGAACGGCGGCAGTGGCTGGC
>JAEUIX010000054.1 GCA_016794945.1 Phycisphaerae bacterium | reverse complement strand
TCGGGGCGCGAAGCGCCGGCGACGTCGTGCCCGCCGGCCGTGCCGGGCGCCGCCGGGGTGGTGGCGGCGCTGGGGCCGGCGGACTCGATGGAGCGGGCGGTGTTCTCCGCGGGTCGGGAACGGCTGTCGGTGAGTTGCAGGCCGTCGAGCGGCCCGGCGGGGCGTCGGGAAGGGATGGCGACGTAGGCGACAAGGGCGAGCGCCGCGGCGGTGGAGAGGGCGAGGGCTGCGCGGCGGAAGGTGAAGATGATGGCGGGTCTCGGGCGGAGCAGGACGCGGGCGTCGTCGAGCACAGCGCGATCGACGGCCTGGGGGATGGGCGGCGGGCTGGCGAAGGCGGCGCGCAGATCGGCGACGAGCGGCGCGGGGAGCGACGGATCGTCGGCGTGGCGTGCGCCGGAGGGCGGGCCGGGCGGGATGGGGTTATCGGGGCCGGTGGCCATGAATCCGCTCCGAGAGTGAAGGCGGCGGGGGTCCGCCGGGGTTCAGCGGGTTTCAGGAATCGAGGAAATAGCGGCGGGCGGCGGGGTCGGCCCGGAGGGTGGCGATGGCGTGGTGAAGACGGCTCTTGACGGTGCCGACGGGGATTTCCAGGGCCTGGGCGATCTCTTCCATGGAAAGGTCGTCGACGAAGCGCATGAGCACTGCTTCGCGCTGGGGCGCGGGGAGTACGGCGAGGATGCGGCGAAGGTCGTCGCCGGGGCCGGGTGGATCGGCGGGGTTGGAGGCGGAGGCTGGGCCGGCGAGATCGGCCAGGAGATCATCGTCGTCCAGGCCGGCGCCGCCCGGGCTCATCCCCCCGGCGCGGCGGCGGGCGCGGAGCGCGGCGAGGGACTCGTGGCGGACGACGGGGTAGAGGAAGGTGGTCAGGCGGCAGGTGAGGGTAAAACCGGGGAACTTGCCGGCGAGGTACGTGAACGTGTTCTGGAGGACGTCGGCGGCGAGGTCCTGATCGCGGGTGAAGCGGAGGGCCAGTCGCCAGACGAAGTCGCGGTGGCGGACGTAGAGCGCTTCGAAGGCGCGGTGGGCTTGCGCATCGCGCCGGTTGCAGGCGGCGATGAGGTCGAGGTCGGACCTGGGGTCGTCCGGGGGCACGGCGTGAACGGTACCGTGGTGGCGGGGTTGGTGTCTGCGGGGCTGCTATTCAATGCGCGGGTCGGCCCAGCGGTAGAGCACGTCGACGGCAAGGTTGAAGAGGATGAGCAGGGTGGCGTAGACGAGCACGACGCCGATGATGAGGAAGCGGTCGGCGTTGAGAACGGCGTTGACGAAGTGCTGACCCAGGCCGGGGACGTTGAAGACCTTCTCGACGACGAAGGAGCCGGTCATGGCGCCGGCGGCGGCGGGGCCGAGGTAGCTCAGGACCGGGAGGAATGCGTTCTTGAGGGCGTGGCGGAGCAGGACGCGGGCCTCGCCGGCGCCCTTGGCGCGGGCCGTGCGGATGTAGTCGCTGGAGAGGACCTCGAGCATGCCCATGCGGGTGAGGCGGGCGATGTAGGCGGCGTAGGGGAGGCTGAGGGTGAGGGCGGGCCAGAGGACGTCGGTGATTCCGCCCCAGGCGCCGATGCGGCCCCAGCCGAGGGCGACGGGGAAGACCAGCAGCACGGCGGTGCCGATGACGAAGGACGGGAGGCTGATGCCGATGAGCGAGACGGCCAGGGAGGCGACATCGAGCCAGGAGCCGGGCCGGGCGGCCGCGACGAGGCCCGCGGCCAGGCCGATGAACAGCGCCAGGACGATCGCGGCGGCGCCGATGGTCATGCTGACGGGCAGGCCGCTGGCGATGATCTCGTTGACGCGGCGGTCGTCGTACTGGAACGAGGGGCCGAGGTCGAAGACGCGGCGGACGGGAGGCGCGCGGCCTGCGGCGACGGCGGCTTCGGCCTGGAGGCGGGCGTCGCCGGTGAGGGTGTCTCGGAGCCAGGACCAGCCGGTGGCGTTGGCGAGGTAGGAGCCGTAGAAGGCGGGGAACGAATCGAGGTTGTACTGGCGCTGCATGGCGGCGATGACCTCGGCCGGGGGTCGGCGGCCCTCGCTCTTTTCGAGCGGGTCCCCGGGGACGAGCCAGACGAGCGTGAGCGTGACGGTGTAGATCACCAGCAGGATGACCGGGAGCAGGGCCAGTCTGCGGAAGATCATGGCGAGCATCAGGGCGTGCTCCCCCGAGGGGCGCCCCACCGGCCGGGCGGGAGTTCGAGCGGGAGGTCGGCGCCCTTGCCGTCGCCGAGGATGTCGGCGCGGAAGATCGACTGCTTCTGTCGGGGGTGGGGGGAGATGCCGCTGAGGCGGTGCGGGTCGAAGAGGTAGACCTGGTTGTAGTGGTGGATGGGGATGAAGGGCACCTCGACCTCGACGAGCAGTCGCTCGGCCTGGGCGAGGATGTCGAGTCGGCGGGCGGGATCGGATTCGGCCTCGGCGGCGGCGAGCAGCGCGTCGAACTCGGGGGAGCTGAAGGCGCGGTCGTTGTTGCCGTCGGCGGTGCGGTTGATGTCGAGGAACGTGGTGGGGTCGCCGAAGTCGCCGAACCAGCCGGCGCGCGAGGTCATGTAGTTCTTCTGCTTGAGATCGGCGCGGAAGACCTTGATTTCCTTCTGCTGGAGCACCACGCTGACGCCGAGGTTGCGCTCCCAGTCCTTCTTGATGGACTGTGCGATGAGGTCGTGCCCGCCGTCGCGGTTGAAGAGGATCTCGACGGTGATCAGGCCGCGGCCTTCGGGGTAGCCGGCTTCGGCGAGCAGGCGGCGGGCCTCGGTGATGGCGTCGGGGTCGGGCGCACAGGGAAGGCCTGCGGGTGAGCGGTACCCAGCGAGGGAGCCCGGGGGGATGAGGGTTCGGGCGACGGGCTCTTCGAGGCGGCGGATGGTGTCGGAGATGACCTGCTTGTTGACGGCGAGCGCGAAGGCGCGGCGGACGCGACGATCCGCGAACGGGTTGGGTCGTCCGTCGGCGAGGGTGGGCGCGCAGTTGAAGTTGTAGAAGTAGGTGCCGAAGGCGGGAAAGACGTGGATGTTCTGCCTGGGGTCGGAGGGCATGCGGCGGTCGATGGCGACGGGGTCGAGCCCCTGGCTGCGGAGGGTGTCGTAGAGCGCCGCGTGCTCGGCCTGGTACTGGCGCTTGGCGCGGACCATGTCGCCCCGGTAGTCGGGGGTGACGTCGCTGACCCAGTCGACGGCGCCGGTCTGGAACGCCAGGACGGAGGCGTTGGGGTCGCTGACGGAGGGGATGTTGATGGCGTCGACGCTGATGGCGGCGGGGTTCCAGTAGAAGGGGTTGCGCTCGAGGCGCATGTCGCGCTTGAATCGCCAGGATGTGAGCATGAACGGGCCGTTGGTGACGAGGCGGGGCGGCTTGGTCCAGGCTGTGTCGACCTTGGCCATGGCGGTGACGGGGTCGATGGCGGTGCAGGCGTCGATCTCTGGCGGGTAGACGGGGAGCATGGCCTCGAAGGCGAGGATCTCGAGGAAGTAGGGGATGGGGCGTTCGAGTTCGATGACCAGGGTGCGGTCGTCGGGGCAGCGGACGCCGACGTCGCGTTCGTAGCGTTCGAGGGTTTCGCGCCAGAGCGCTTCGGCCTCGCGGGGGCGGGGCCGGCCGGCGGATTGGCGAGCGAACTCCTGCTGGGCCTGGGAGCGCCAGCGGGCCCAATCGGCGGCGCCGCGGAACAGGCCGTAGAGGTTGGTGTAGTCGCCGGCGGTTTCGGGGAGCAGGCCGCGGCGCCAGGCGTATCGGAAGTCGGAGGCACGGACGGGCTGGCCGTTGGACCAGCGGGCGTCGGGTCGGAGGCGGAAGGTGTACGTGCGGCCGTCCGGAGAGACGTCCCAGGACTCGGCGACGGCGGGGACCTTGCGGTAGTCGGCGGAGAAGACGTCGTTGCGGACGAGCGGCTCCCAGAGGATCGCGGCGATGCGGAGGTCCTGCATCCAGCTCATGCGCTGGACGTCGAGGGTGGTGACGTCGCCGCGGTTGATGAGGGTGAAATCGGCGGGCGGCAGTGGACGGTCGGCCAGAACGCCGACGGCCAGTGCGGCGATGAGCAGCGCCAGCGTCGCCGCGAGGCGGAGCATGGGTCGAGTGTAGGGGATCGGGCGAAGGGCGGAGCGTGCGTGGAGATCAGAACGCGAAGCGGTCGCGCGGGAACTCGAAGGGGGACTTGGTGAGCACGCCGCCGTCACCGATGATGGTCAGGACGTCGCGGAGGAACTGGTCGTCCTTGCCGCTCTTGACGGCCTCGCCCAGGCTGGCGGGGGGGCCGGAGACTTTGAGGAGCTGTCGGGAGAGGCTGCCGGCGGCCTCGGCGGCGCGGACGAGGCCCTCGAGGGCGGAGCGGTCGAGCTTGTCCTTGTCGGGGCCCTTGAGGGCGCGGGCGACGAGTGCGAGCATGTCGCCCGAGAGGCCGCCGGCGGCGACGAGCGCGGGGTTGGTGAGCGTCTGGCCCGCGCTGCCGGCGGAGATGAGGGCGTTTCGGACGTTGGTGGCGGCGCGGAGCATGACGGGGACGACGGGGGCGTCGGCGGCGATGCCTTTGAGCGTGCGTGCGCGTGCGCCGGCGGCGTTGCAGAAAATGGTGACGGCCTGGCTGCGGGCGTCGTAGCCCTTGATCTTGCCGCCGGCGATCCCCGTGGCGCCGGAGAATGCCAGAGCGCATCCGTCGAGGACGGCGGGGTCGTTCTCGGCGGCGAAGAGGGCCGAGAGCTCGGCGAGCAGGCCGTCGACATCGGCAGATCCGACGGCGGCGGCCGAGACGGTGTCGGGCATGCGGAGGGCGTCGAAGACGCGGCCGGCGGCGTAGCAGGCGGCGTAGCGGACGGCGGCGCGCTGGTCCTTGAGCGCGCGGATGATCGGCGGGACGGAGTTGGTGGTGGCCAGTTCACCGGCGATGCGCAGGGCGTTGGCGGCGACCTGGTCGCGGGCGTCCTGGGTGAGCGGGTCGATGACGGGGAGCAACGCCTTGGCGTACTCGACGCGGAACTGGA
>JAEUIX010000010.1 GCA_016794945.1 Phycisphaerae bacterium | reverse complement strand
CGCGCCGGCACCCGACGCCGCGGGCGCCGGTGCAGAAGGCGGCGGAACGAACCGCGCGTGCGCATCGCCGAGGTGGCCGAGCGCCCGCGCGATCGCTCCGTGGGCGGCGCTGGGCGCGGCGCCCGCCGGAAGGTCCGCGGCGAGCTCCGCTTCGATCCGCGTCCAGTCGGCGTGCCGGCGTCCAATCGACCGGGTCGAGATGATCCCGACGGCCTCGTGCAGCAGGCCTCGAGCGTCGGTGGCCGTTGGCATTGGCGCGACGGGCCGGGCGGTCGTCGCGCCGACGGGATCGGCCGCGCACCCCGGCGCCAGCATCGTGATCGCCAGCAGCGCGGGTGTCGCCAGCCGGTTCATGGCTCTCCGGCGATCTGCCATTCGAGTTCGTCCAAGTCGGCGTTGACGGGGCGGCCGAGGCGCTTGAGCATGTTCATGCACTGGGCGCGGTGGTGCATGCCGTGATTGGTGACGTGGATGATGGCGGCCGCGACGTTGAATCGATACGTCCTGTCGCCGAAGGTCCAGTTGCGCACCTCGACCAGGTGGGGCCTCTGCGACCGCACCACCTCGGCGAAGTCGTCGCCGGCCTGCTCGGCCAGGGCCATGAGCTGCTCGGGTGAGCGGCGGGTGATGGGGGCGGCGCGGTCGCCGGGGGCGCGGCCCTCGATGCTGGGTCGCAGCGTCCGGCCGGCGATGCGGTCGGACCAGCGGAGCATGGCGCCGATCACGTGGGACATGGTGTCGTGCAGCGAACCGGGGCCGATGTCGAAGTTCCGGTGGAATTCCTCTTCCGAAAGCGACAGGCAGCGGTCGAGGATCTGGCGGTTGGCCCAGCGGTTGTGGCCGACAAGGATGTCCAGCGGGTCCGATGTGGGCATGCGCACCTCCCGGCGGCATGGTACCGCGACGGGGCGAGGCGCGCGGGGCCGCCGGTATGCTGGTCGCATGGTGATGCCGACGCTGCTGCTGCTGGGTTCAGGGGAGTTGGGCAGGGAGGTCGCGATCTCGGCCAAGCGGCTGGGGTGCCGGGTGATCGCGTGCGATGCGTACGACGGCGCGCCGGCGATGCAGGTTGCCGACGGACGCGAGGTCTTCTCGATGCTCGACGGCGATGCCCTGGAGCGCACGGTCCGGGCGCACGCGCGGGCGGCGCGCCGGCGGGGCGAGCCGTTCCTGGTGGTGCCGGAGATCGAGGCGATCCGCACCTCGCGCCTCGTGCGGCTGGAGCGGGCGGGCATCGGCGTGGTGCCGTCGGCACGCGCGGCTGACCTGACGATGAACCGCGACGCCATCCGGTCGCTGGCCGCCGAGCGGCTGGGGTTGCCGACGGCGCGGTACGCCTACGCGGAGTCGGCCGACGAACTGCGGGCGCGGATCATCGGGGCCAGGGGCACGGGCCTGCCGTGCGTCGTCAAGCCGGTGATGTCCAGCAGCGGCAAGGGGCAGTCGGTGGTGCGGCGTGCGGCGGAGATCGGGCGCGCTTGGGACTACGCCGTCGCGAACATGCGGGGCGACCAGCGTCGGGTGATCGTGGAGGAGTTCATCGACTTCGATTACGAGATCACGCTGCTGACGGTGCGGCAGCGGCCGGTGGTGGGGGGGCGGCGGCTGGCCGAGTCGCGACGGACGGTCTTCGTGCGGCCGATCGGTCACCGGCAGGAGCGTGGGGACTACCAGGAATCCTGGATGCCCTGCCCCATGAAGCCCGCGCTGGAGCGCCGGGCGCGGTCGATGGCGCGGGCGATCACCCGGGAGATCGCGGGGCCCGGCGGGGCCGGGATCTTCGGCGTGGAGTTCTTCGTTCGGGGTGATCGCGTGATCTTCAGCGAACTGAGCCCCCGCCCGCACGACACCGGCATGGTCACCATGATCTCGCAGGACCTCAGCGAGTTCGATCTGCACGTGCGGGCGATCCTGGGGTTGCCGATCCCGACGATCAACTACGCGCCGGGCGGGGCGGCCAGCGCCGTGATCCTGGCCGATCGGGCCTCCGCCCGCCCGCCGACGTACCCGGGCCTCGACCGCGCGCTGGCGCTGCGCGACGTGCAGGTTCGGATCTTCGGCAAGCCGACGACCCGACCGTACCGGCGCATGGGCGTGGCGCTGGCGACGGCGGCCACCGCCGGCGCAGCGCGCCGGCTGGCGGTGCGTGCCGCGGGCATGGTCAGGGTGCGGCCGGGCTGAGGTCCGAGGGGCGCAGCGTCGGCGGTTCGCCCAGGGCGCGCGGCAAGGCCCAGGATCGCTTCAGGAACGCCGCGATCGCGTCGAGCAACGCCGGATCGTCTTCCAGAATGGTGCGGTGCCCGGCGTTGTCGGCGATGCGAAGCGACACCGGCGTGCCCTGGCGCATCGCCGCGGCGGCGATGAGCAGCGCGTGGTAGGGCGGTATGACGCCGTCGAGCCGGCCGTGGAAGACCATCAGCGGGCGCGGGCCGAGTCGTTCGGCCGATGCCTGCGGGTCGTGATCATCGCCGATCAGCAGGTGCGCCCAGGACTGTTCGTGATCCTCCAGCGCAAGCCGGGCGGTGGCGTAGGTGCCTCCGATGACGGCGCACCGGACCTCCGCTCGCTCGGCGGCGACCGCCAGCGCGGGGATGCCGCCGATGGAGTACCCCAGCATCGCCACCTTGTCGGCGTTGACGTCGGCGCGGCGGAGCACCGCGTCGAGCGCCGCCAGCGCATCGCACACGGTGCCGGCGCGGGTGACGCGTTGCACGGGGTCCGAGCGGCCGTACCCGCGATAGGACAGCAGCACAAGCGATGCGCCCGCCTTGGCGCCCCGCGGTCGGACCAGCGGCTCGAGTTCATCGATCTGCGTGCGGCTGCCGGGGCAGATGATGATCACCGGTGCCCGGGCGGCCGCGCCCGACGCAACGTCAGGGGCTGGGATGAACCAGGCGTGCAGGCCCACGCCGTCGGTCGCGATCAGTTGAAGATCCTCGACGCCGGCAGGCGTGTCGAAGGCGCGCGAACTGGGGTGGTAGTACGCCGATTCCAGCCCGCAGCCGCCCGCGGTTGCCGCGACCAGGCCGCCGCACAACACGAATCCCCCAACCAGGTTCCGAAACCGCCAAGGCGATCGGTTCATGGGCGGTACAGATGCGCGCCGCGTTCGGCGTTGTCAAGAAAGCCCGCGGCTGGCGCGGGCCGGTCGATCAGCCGAAGATCGACTTGAACCCCAGCGCCCGACGGAGGTCGGCGATCTGCCCGGTGTGGAAGCCGTTGTGGAACACCATCCGCACCGCCAGCGCCCAGAGCGGGATCGACGCCCCGGTGGCGCCCCAGGGCACGGGCTTGTCCAGCGTCGCCTCGTCGGCCTGCCGTATCGCTGCGGCCAACCGGTCGGCCGCGCTGTTGTAGATCTGCACGCACCGCTCCAGGCGCGGGTATCGGTCGTGCCGTTCCTCGGGGCGGCTGCCGAATGCGACCGCCTCGGTGTCGAACACGCCCCGATCGCGCGAGCCCTGTGTGCCGTCGCCGGTCACAAAGTCGTCGCGCGGCGTGGGCTTGCCGTCGAACTTGGCCGCGACGGTGTGCATGGTCAGCGCGCAGTGCCCCAGCGCCCACGCGACGTGGTTGGGCAGGTCGGGCACCTGGCGCACGTGGGTCACGTCGTTGAACCCGGCCAGGTAGCGGCCGAGCAGCATCTTGGTTTCGAGCACGGCCGCCGCCAGGACTTCCGCACGAGCGTTCGGGGTTGACATCCGCTCAGGATACCGCGCCGCGGCTGCCGGGTCAGGGGTTGGACAGGTCGCGCGCGACCGCGGGGTCGAACCGGTCGCCGGCGCGCACCAGATCCGGTTGCCACGAGCGAGACGGCCCGATGGACGCGGGGCGCGACTCGGGCAGTTGCAGCGACTGCGGGTCGGCCTGGCGGTTGGCGATCGTCAGCGCGATGGCCGTCGGCGAAGGCTCGGCCCGGACCGCCAATTCGGGGCCGGGTCCCGGGCTCGGCGACGGAACGCCGGCGCCGCCGATGACGATCCGCCAGGCAACGCCGCCCACGAGCACGACGCAGGCGGCCGCCGCCAGCGCGAACCACGCGCGGCGCGCCCGCACAGCTCGCCCGCGCCGGGCGACGGCCGCGGCGAACGATGCCGGGAGAGGTCCCGCGGGCGGCTGCGCCCAGCGGCCCCAGGCGTGGAGGCTGCGATCGATCGTCGTGTCCGCCGCGTCGAGTTCGTCGGGACGAGCATCATCGGGCATGGGCCACCTCCGTGGCGTTCGGCGGCGCGCCCAGGGCACGCCGGATGGACGCGACGGCCAGTCTGTACCTGGACGCCGCCGTGTTGCGGCTGATGCCCAGGCACCAGCCGACCTGATCGAACGTGAGTCCCGCGGCGTGGCGCAGGGCGACGACCTCGCGCTGTTCTGCCGGGAGCGCCCGCACCGCGTGGTCGATTGTCTCCATGCCCGCGGCGGCGGCCCGCAGCGTCGGCTCGGCGTCGGGCGCCGTGTGCGGCCGGAGCAGGCCGGCGGCCGCGTCCCGCGCTCGACGTCGGTCGCGTGCGCGGATCTCGTTGACGGCGGCGTTGCGCACGCACGCCGCCAGGTAGGCCGCGACGTCGTCAACGGCCGCGAGGTCGTTGCGCGTGGAACCGAGCACGCCGACGAGTGCCTGCTGCACCGCGTCCTCCGCCCGGTCGTGATCACCCACCAGCGCCCGGGCCGTCGCCAGCAGCCGGGGGCCGAACCGCTCCCAAAGCAGCGCCGCGGCGTGGGAATCGCCGCGGTGCGTGCCCAGGAGCAGTTGGAGATCG
>JAEUIX010000271.1 GCA_016794945.1 Phycisphaerae bacterium | reverse complement strand
ATGGCGGTCGATCGCAGCGCCGTGGTCGATCGTGAGCCTCGAGCTCCGGCACGCCGGATCCGACCGCGACGCCGAAGGGAAGTTCTCCCTGAGGATGGCCGTGGAGGCCGTGTACCTCGATGGCGCCGCGGAAGGGCCATCAACCGTTGGAGTGCAGCCACGATGACACCGAGACAGCGGTTCGGCGGTTGGATCAGGGCAATGGTGGTGGTGATCGCGGCTGCATCGCTCGGCGGGTGCGGTTCGGCCGGCGGTGCGCAGGACGCCGGCGCGCCGATCTCCAGGAACACCGCCGAGGCTCAGCGATTGACCGACATGGCGAGGGAGGACGTGGATCGGGATCCCGCGGCCGCGGAACGGCTGCTCTGTCGAGCGATCGGCGCGGACGCCTTCTTCGGACCGGCGCACAACAACCTGGGCGTGCTGCTGCTGCGGGGGCCCGAGCCTCGCCTGTACGAGGCGGCGCAGCGGTTCGAATGGGCGAGGAAGATGATGCCCGGGAACCCGGATCCGAGGGTGAACCTGGCGATGACGCTGGAGCGTGCCGGGCAGACCGACGAAGCGCTGGCGTGCTACCGGTCGGCGCTGGACGTGGCGCCGGAGCACGTGCCGGCGCTTCAGGGCCTGGCGGGCATCTTGATTCGTTCCGGGCGGACGGACGAAACCACTCAACGGGCGCTGCGCATCATCGCGGTTCAGGGGACGACGGAGCAGTGGCGGCAATGGGCCCGGCTGCAAGCGGCGAAGGGCGGCGGCGGGTGAGGGGGCGGACCGGTGCGGCGTTCGGCGGGTGTGGGGGTGGGCGAATCCGCCGGCGCGTCTAGACTTGCGGTTCCCGGTACGCCGCGGTGCGGCGGGTCGATCTTCGACCGGGCTTGGCGCGGTTGCTCGCGTCCGGCCTTGCGCGGGAAACGACTTGTCCCACGAGCACCCCATGGACCCGACCACGACGCCGAATCCCTCGCCCGAATCCTCCAGCCAGCCCGAAGGGGCGCCGCAGGCGACGGGCGGTGAAGGGGCGACCGGGGGCGCCGCGGCTCCGCAGCGCGATCCGATGAAGGGCCTGCCGCCGATCCGGCGGGCCGAGGTGGTGGGGTCCGAGGGGACCGAGGGTGCGCGGCCGGGCCGGCCCGGGGGCTTCGGCGGGCGCGGCCCGCGCGAGCGCAAGGGCCCGAACCTGACGGGCGAGAAGGTCCCCGACACGCGGAGCACGCTGCGCGACATCAGCGACGAGCACAAGTCGGCCGGCGGCGGCGGCTTCGACGCGGAGCTGAACGCCGAGATCGAGGCGATGATGGAGGCGACGGCGGCCGAGGAGACCGGCGGCGCTTCCAAGGGCAAGCAGCGCCGGGCGGTCACGCCGATGGGCGGGCCGGCGCACGCGCACATCCGCGGGCCGCGGCTGGTGGAGGCGGGGCGGGAGCGGCGCACGGGGACGGTGGTGAGCGTGGGCCCGCAGGACATCTTCCTGGAGTTCGGGCCCAAGGAGCTGGGAGTGCTGCAGCGCATCCAGTTCAAGGACGACGAGCTTCCGGCGGTGGGCAGCGACCTGGAGGTGGTGGTCGACCGGTTCGAGACGGCTGAGAACCTGTTCATCTGCTCGCGCCCCGGGGCGGTGGTGAAGGCCGAGTGGGAGCTGCTGGAAGTGGGGCAGGTGGTCGAGGCGCGGGTGACGGGTGTGAACAAGGGGGGGCTGGAGCTGGAGGTGGCGGGGCACCGCGCGTTCATGCCGGCGGGGCAGGTGAGCCTGGACCGGGTGGCGGACCTGTCGGTGTTCGTGGGCGAGAAGTTCCCGTGCACGGTGGTGCAGATCGACCGGCGCGGGCTGGGCAACATCGTGCTGTCGCGCAAGGACGTGCTGCGCGAGGAGCGCAAGCGCAAGGGCGAGGAGCTGAAGAAGACGCTGGCCGAGGGGCAGGTGCTCGACGGCGTGGTGCGGAAGATCATGCCGTTCGGCGCGTTCGTGGACCTGGGCGGGCTGGACGGCCTGCTGCACATGAGCGACATCTCCTACGACCGCGTGTTGCCGGGCGAGAAGAACATCGCCAAGCACGTGCAGGAGGGCCAGGCGGTCAAGGTGCAGGTGCTCAAGGTCGACCTGGAGAACAACAAGATCAGCCTGGGCACGAAGCAGCTCATGGCCGACCCGTTCGCGACGATCACCAACGACGTGCGCGAAGGGGCCGAGGTGGCCGGGCGCGTGGTGCGGCTGACGGAGTTCGGCGCGTTCGTGGAGCTGGCGCCGGGCGTGGACGGCCTGGTGCACATCAGCGAGATCAGCCGCCGGCGGATCAACAAGCCCGAGGACGTGCTGAAGGTCGACCAGGTGGTGCAGGCCAAGGTGCTGAAGATCGACGCCGGCTCGCGCAAGGTGAGCCTGTCGATCAAGGCGCTGCTGCCGGTCGAGGCGCCCGCGCCGGGCAGCCGCGAGGCCCGCTTCGCCGAGAAGAAGGCCGAGAAGGACGCCATGATGGCGGCCCGGCTGGCCGAGATCCAGAAGGAAACGCCGGAGCTGCGGCGCAAGCGGGAGAAGTTCCGCGGCAAGGAGCTGACCGGCGGCTTCGGCAAGGGCTTCGAATTCCTGGGCGGCGGCTTGGGCGACCTGAAGATCGGGCAGTAAGCGACGAGGCGAGCGCTGGGCCTGCCCGCGCGGGCGTGCAGCGAGCGTCGGCGCGCGGATCAGCCGTGCGCCGTCGCGCGGCGTTTACGTCGCGCGTTTGCGGGGCCTTTGCTTCTTCGCGGGCGCCGGGGCAGGGGTGGGGGCGGGCGGCTTCGGTTGCCGCTTCTTCGACGCCTTCGGCTGTTCGGGAGCCGCGGGCGGCGGCGGCGCACTCGGCGTTGAGGGCATGACGCCGCCTTCGTCATCGGGAATGGCCAGCAGGCCGAGCCCGTTGCGGTAGATCTCTTCCAGCGTCTTGCGATTGGGCGTCACGGCGCGTCACCTCCGCCAGTGATGGAAGGGTATTCGTCCGCCGTTCGCCACGGTTGGCACGCCGCGTGGCGGCGTGTCAGTGCCCGCCGGTGCTGCCGAAGCCGCCGCTGCCGCGGCGCGTGCTGTCGAGTTCGCTGACGACCTCGATCTCGGCGCGGGAGACGGGGGCGACGATCATCTGGGCGATGCGGGCGCCGTGCTCGACGGTGTAGGGCTCGCGGCCGAGGTTGATGAGGGCGACCATCATCTCGCCGCGATAGTCGGCGTCCACGGTGCCGGGCGCGTTGGGGATGGTGACGCCGAACTTGGTGGCCAGGCCGGAGCGCGGGCGGATCTGCGCCTCGTAGCCCGGGGGCAGGGCGACGGCGAAGCCCAGGGGGATGAGCGCGATTCGGCCGGGTTCGAGCACGACGGCGCGGCCGTCGGGCAGGCAGGCGTGCAGGTCCATGCCGGCGGCCTGATCGGTCTGGTATCTCGGAAGCGTGGCGCGGTCGCTGAGCCGCTTGAGGCGCACGGGCACGGCGTGGCCGGGGGCGACGGTTTCGCGGAGCGCGTCGAGTTGCTCGGCCATGCGGGTTCTCGGGTCGATCGGGTTGCGGGGCGGCCAGGAGGGGGGCGCAAGGTTGCGGGCGAGTGTACCGCGCGTGGGAAACGAAAAGCCCCGCGTCGGGGAGCGCCCGGCGCGGGGCGAGCCATGTGCGTTCGATCCGGCGCGATCAGCAGCCGGTGAAGAAGCTCATGATGAACAGGTCGAAGTCCTCGCCGGTGAGGAATCCGTCGGAGAAGGGCTCGGCGCCGCCGGCCGTGGCGACGTCGGCGATGAGCCGGCCGAAGCCGTCGCGCTGGCCGGTGAAGAACGCCTGGATGTACAGGTCGAAGTCCTCGCCGGTGATGAAGCCGTCGGGGCCCGCGGCGTTGGAGCCGGCGGTGGCGACGTCGGCCAGGCAGTGGTGGCAGGTGCGGTAGCGGGCGATGTTGGCGGCGGGCTGGCCACCGGCGGAGGAGAAGGTGCCGCCGATGTAGAGCGCATCGTCCATGGGCATGAGGCTGGTGACGTACCCGCCGGAGACGCCCGGGGCGCTGACGGGGCCGATGTAGTTCCAGGCGATGCCGGTCCAGCGGGCGACGCCTCGGGCGGGCTGCAGGCCGCCGGCGTAGGTGAAGTCGCCGCCGACGTAGAGCACGGGGCGGTCGGGTCCGGGGCCGTCTTCGTCGTAGACGGCCAGGTCGAGGGCGCCGCGGGTGCCGCCGGCCAGGCCCTGGAAGGGGCCGATGCCGACCTGCGACCAGTTGGCGCCGTCCCAGCGGGCGATGCGCGTGGCGGTGGCGCCGCCGGCGGTGGTGAAATTGCCGGCGACGAAGAGGCGGGCCGGAGCGCCGCCTGGGCCGTCTTCATCGAAGACGGCCAGGGCGTTGACCGGGCCGTTGACGCCGGCGCCCAGGGCGTGCCACGCGGCGCCGTCCCAGCGGGCGATGAAGTTCGCGGCGGTGGGCGCGGGGGCGCCGATCTGCGTGAACTCACCGGCGACGATGAGCTCGGAGGGCGCCGGCCCGTCGCCGTCGGGGTCGAAGTAGGCCATGGCGTTGATGGCGGTGCCGGTGGTGGTGCCGCCGCCGGGCAGCGAGAGCCAGGTCTGGCCGTTGTAGGTGGCGATCTTGTGGACGCTGGTGCCGAGGATGGCGCTGAACTGGCCGCAGGCCAGGAGCGTGCCGTCGTGGACCAAGAGGCGGCGCACCTCGGCGAAGCCGCTGCTGTCGCCGGTGAGGCTGGTCCACTGGGCGCCGTCGAGGCGGGCGATGGCGTGGGCGGTGGCGCCGCCGTTGAGCGAGAAGTAGCCGCCGGCAAGCAGTTCGCCGTCGAGCACGGCAAGGGCGGTGACTCGGTCGCCGGCGTTGCCGCCCAGCCCGGCGGGCAGCGCCGACCACGCAGCGCCGTCGAACGAGGCGAGCACGCCGGAGGGGCCGAACTGCCCGCCGACGAGCAGCACCCGGCCGGAGCCGAGGTCGCCGACGGTCAGCGACAGCACCGGGCCCGACAGGCCGGAGCCGACAGGCTCGAAGTGGGGCGAGCACGTCTGGGCCGACAGGCCCGACGCGGCGCCGGACAACCCGAACAGAACAGCACAACGAATCGTGAACGCGCGCATGGCTCTCTCCTTCACAAAAGGGCCGCGCGGCACGACACATCCTTCGCCCATGAGTTTGCCAAGCCGGCCGCACCTGTCAAGACCCTGCGGGCCAGGGAAACTCCCAGTATTGGATTGTGGACAGGCGGTGGGTGATGCGCAGGACACGCGCGACGAGCGGGTTCGCCGATCCCCCATCCGGGGCATCAGAACCCGGTGGCGGGGGCGCCAACAGGGTTGGATGTGAGACGGCCGTTGACAGTGCGGGTCAGGGCCAGGGGGTTGGCGTTCTGGAGCGCTGGCGGCAGCAGATGGTCGGGGCAGTGCTGCCAGGTGATGGGCCGGCACCAGCGCTCGATCGCCCTCGGGCCGACGGCGGTGGTGTGGGGTGCGTTGGTGGCCGGGTACGGCCCGCCGTGCACCATGGAATCGCAGACGCGCACGCCGGTGGGCACTCCATCGATGATCACGCGGCCGGCGCTCTCGACCGCGCGGGCCAGGGCGCGCGGCGCGTCGGGGTCGTCCGGCCCGGCGGTGATGACGGTGCAGGTGAGCGACGGGGGCAGCGGCGCTTCGGCGAGCGAGTCGAATTCCGGCAGGTCCACGATGAGCGCCGAGGGGCCGAAGCACTCATCGTGCAGCGTGGGCGATGCGCGGAAGGTCTCCAAGTCGGTCGAGAGCAGCACGGTCGCGGCGTGACCTTCCGGCGCTGCGGCGCCGCCGGCGAGGACGGTGACGCCCGCCTGTCGGCATTCGGCGATGCGGCGGAGGAACGCGTCGGCGATCCACGGCGCGAGCATGCGCCGGGCGGGAGCGGAGCCGAGGCGGCGGGACAGCGCGACGATCAGGGCGCGTCCCTGCTCGTGCGCGCCGGCGAGCAGGATGATGCCGGGGCAGGTGCACTGCTGGCCGTGCCGGAGCAGGATGGCGTCGGCGAGGGACCGGGCGGTGTCGTCGGCGCGATGTGCGGCGGCGGCGGGAGTGACGATGACGGGGTTGGCGCTGCCCATCTCCGCGAACACGGGAATGGGCGTGGGGCGGGCACGCGCGACGGACTCCAGGGCCAGGCCGCCGGTGCGCGAGCCTGTGAAACCGGCCGCGGCCACGGCCGGGTGGGCGACGAGCGCGCGGGCGATGGAGTGGTCGAGCGGGTCTTCGTGGAGCAGATAGTGGAAGAAGCCCTCGAGGCCGCAGGCGTCGAGGGCGGAGCGTGCCAGTGCGGCCAGGGCGCGGCCCGTGCGCGGGTGGGCGGGGTGTTCCTTGACGATGACGGGGCAGCCGGCGGCCAGGGCGCTGGCGGTGTCGCCTCCGCAGACGCCGTAGGCCAGCGGGAAGTTGCTGGCGCCGAAGACGGCGACGGGGCCGAGCGGCACGAGCATGGAGCGGCAGTCGTGGCCGGGGCCGATGGACAAGGGCGCGGGGGTGTCGATCGTCGGGCGTGACCACGCGCCCTGGCGGGAGGCCGCCGCGAAGAGCCGGAGCGTGCCGGTCATGCGGGCGAACTCCGGGGCGAGCTCATCGAGGGAGAGCGCGGATTCGCCGGCGGCAAGGGCGAGCAGGGGCTCGCGGGCGGATTCGAGGGCCTCGGCGAGGGTGTCGAGGGCGGCGTGGACGGCGCCGCGCGGGAGTGAGCGAGCGAAGGCCGCGCGTGCGGCGAGGGCCGCGGAGTCGACTGGCTGAATGGGTCGCATCGCGGCCATGACCGTGGCGCACGGTAGCGAGTGGGGGCGTGGTGCGTGGGGCGGGGTCAGGTATCGCGTCGAATCTCGACGAAGGTCAGCAGCCACCGCGCCCAGAAGCGGCCTATAAGCCCCTGTCTACGCACGCGGTGGTAACGGATCTTGAAACCGCAGGGGGTGGCGCGGTGGAAGTCGGCGAGACTGACCCAGTGAATCGCGTCGGCGTCTCGGTACCACTTGACGGACAGGACTGCTGGGTCCGTGTGAATGAGGAATGCAGGTCTGCCACGCAGCATGAATCCCACCCGCATAAGGAGCGCGCGAAGATTGATCACCCATCGGCGGAGGCGACCGTAGTGCCTGGCTGAGGGCGGGGTGTAAATGGGCAGGTCGTACCTGGGACAGATGATGAACAATGAGCCGCCCGGTGCGAGCATTCGAAGCAGGCGCTCATAGGTTTGTGCGGGACGGCACACATGCTCCCAGACGAACGTAGAGAAGACCACGTCGAATGTGCCCGGAATGTCCCGCAGGTCGCCGAAGTGAGACGCATCGGCTTGCCGCGAAAGAAAGTCCTTGTGCCGATCGGTGACGTCGTGAACTTCGAATCGCACGCGGGGTCGAAGGTCCCCCAGGAACTCGCCGAAGACCGTGCAACCCGCCCCGAACTCAAGGGCAGTGCAGGGCTTGCCCGCGGCGACGCGCGACGCGATGTCGGCGCGAATCGGGGCCCAGAAATCGTCCTTGGGGGTCGGATCGTTGAACGATTGGTAGTCGGAAGTGGTGCAGTAGAACTCCAGCAGCCGACGCTCGAGAGAACCGACTGAATCGTCCGACTCCTGGTGAAGAACACGGTTCATGATGGTCTCGGCGATCGGTCAGGCCGACCGTGAAGGCGGGAGTCGCTTGGCGTCGATGACTCGTGCCGCTTCCGCAAGGCTGGTCATCCGCTCGATGTCGTGCGGATCGAGGCTCACCGAGAAGGCGGCTTCGACGGCCATCACGAAGTTCAGGTGGTTCACTGAGTCCCAAGCTTCGACGTTTTCCATTGACGCGTCGTCGGGCAGTGAGTCGGTGCCGAACACGTCATTGGCCA
>JAEUIX010000235.1 GCA_016794945.1 Phycisphaerae bacterium | reverse complement strand
GCGGCAGGTCGATGCCGTACCGGGCGACGATCTTGTCCAGCACCGCCTCGAACTTGGCGTCGGTTTCGTACGCCCCGGCTTCGATCTCGGCCCGGACCCGGGCCACCAGATCGGCCCGGAACGGCTCGGCCGCGGAACGGCGCGCCTCGTCCGACAGCTCGACCTGATCGGTGCGGTCCTGCCCGGGGCGGTCGGCGGCGGGCGCGGCCTGCCCGGAGTCGCGCCGACTCTGCAGCGCGGGGGGCAACGTGTGCGAACCGTCGAGCGAGGGAACAATGGGGGACATCGCCGTTCTCCGTGCGTGGGGCCCGGCCGCCCGAGCGGGACGTGCCGACAACCGTGCGGCTGCGGCGTCCTTGCCGCTCCTGCGTCCGTGCCTCACGCGTGTTGACCGACTGACTTTCGAACTCCGCGAACCCCATGCAGATCGTCTAGAGTCTCGGAAATCCATGAGAGAATCGCGCAAGAGTGAGAATTGTCCGAAGTGCTTGTCAATAGGGGCTTTACAGTGAATAACCGCCACTCGGACGTCCCTGAAATTTGGAAGAAGTTCGGATCGATTCTTGCTGGGGGAGTCTTGCTGGCGGTCCTGGCCGGCTGGTCGGGTTCGATGCCGCTGGCGCAGCCCGGGTTCGATCCGGGCGATGCCAAGAAACTGTTCCCCAAGGACGGCCGCAAGCCCGGTGCGCCGGGGGCCCCGGCCGACCAACCGGCCGAGGCGGGCGTTTGGACGATCGTGCTCGTGGCGTTCCGCGGCCCGGACGCCGACGACCTGGCTCGGCAAGGCTTGGAGAAGGTGCAGCGGCTGACCCCGCTGAAGGACGCGTTCATCGAGAAGCGCTCGCGATCGACGATCGTGGCGGTCGGCCGATTCTCCGACCCGGAAGCCAAGGCGACGCAAGCCGAGCTGAACCGCGTCCGGTCGATCGAGGCCGAGGGGGGCAAGCCGTTCGCCAGCGCGTTTCTCTGCCCGCCGGAGCGGGCGGCGAGCCTGGGCTCGCGCCCGGAGTACAACCTGCTGAACGCGCGGGAGGAGTTCGGGAAGAACGCCAAGTACACGCTGCAGGTCGGCGCCTACGGACCGGCGAATCCCAGGGCCGCGGCCACTCCGGCCGAGCGGGCCGAGGCCCGCAAGGCCGCCGAACAGGCTGCCGAGCAGCTGCGTCGCGACGGGGAGCTGGCCTTCTACTACCACGGCCCGAACCTGAGCATGGTGACGATCGGCGTTTTCGGCGATGAGGCGCTGGAGCGGTTCGAGCCGCCGGATCTGGCCGCCCTGCGCCAGCGCTTCCCCAACAGCCTGTACAACGGCGCCGGCGTGAAGGAGTATGTCGGAGGGCGGCCGGGGGGGACGCTGGTGCTGTCGAAGCTGGTGCGCATCCCCGAAGCCGACGCCCCGGCGATGCGCAATCGCTGAGCACAACGGAGCAGCGCCTGCCTCAGCGCGGCTCGATCACCGCGCCCGGGGGAACGAAGTCGATCTGCTGGGCCTCGATGCCGACGATCCGCCATTGTTGGGCGGCGTCGCGCCGCCAATGCAGGAGCCACCACGAGCCGACGGGGGCTCCGGTCAGGTCCGTCTGCACCCGCACGCGCACCTGGGTGCGGGCCACGCCCGGGCCGTCGATCACGGCCTGGACCGACCGGACCGTGTGCTCCCGGACGCCGTACCGCTCGAGCGTGCGCCCGGTGACGTGCCGGAGAATCTCGGGCTTGCCCATGGGGCTGGTTCGTCCGAGCAGGCGCAGCGTGACGCTGTCGGCCAGGCGACGGTCCACTTCGGCCCCGTCGGCAGCCATGACGCGCTCGATGACGCGCACCGCAAGCCCCTGGAGTTCCTCGCGTTCGGTCTTTACGGCCGTGGCCAACACGACCACCGCACCGGCCAGGAACAGGCTCAACGCCGCGGCCCCGAGTCCCTGCCGGCCGCGGCCCGCCCTGTTCAGCACGGCGAACGCCACCACACCCGCCGCCAGCAGCGCGACCGCCCCCGGCAGCGGCTGCTCGAACAGCACGCGCTCCAGCATGGGGGGCGCAGGCAGCAGGGGCACGCCCAGGTCGGTCGGCCCGTCGACGGGTTGAAACGCCAGGGTCGCGGGCACCCTCGATCATTGGCGCCCGGCGCCGGTTGGCCCGGGGGCATCGGTTCATCCCGGCCGCCGCCGGTGGCCGATGCACCAGTGTCGCGCGGCCCGCGAACCGGGCCCCGAGACCGTGCGCGCCGATGGACCCCGGCCGACACCACAGCGAAAGGCAGGGCGGAGCCCCGTGAACACCATCGGTCTGTCGGCGCTGGAGCGGAACGTGGCGGCCCTGGCGGCGGCCAGCCCCGACGCCGCCACGCGGATCCAGACCGCGCCGCCCAGGCCCGACCTGGTGTGGATCGACACGCCCGACGGGGTCCCCAGCGCGACGATCACGGATCTTGACCCTCTGGGCCTGGCGCAGGTCTCCCGCTCGCTGGCCAGCCAGCGCCGCCCGCTCGAAGAGGCACGCCGGCTGACCGAGCCGGTCAAGATCGCAGACGCGGCGGTGCTGGTGGTCCTGGGCTTCGGGCTCGGGTACCACGTGGCCGAGCTGGCCCGGCGCGTCCGCAAGACGGGCATCATCGTCGTGTTCGAGCCCGACGTGTCGCTGCTGCGATCGGTCCTCGAGCGGCTGGACCTGGCGGACTGGATCGAGCAGACCAACCTGGTCATCCTGACGGACGCTGCCGACCCGGCGGCGATGGCACGGGCGGTGCAGGGCAACGAGCACGCGCTGGCGCTGGGCACGCAGATCGTCGAGCACCCGGCCAGCCGCGCCCGGCTGGGGGAGGCGGCCAGGCAGTTCCAGGCGGCGTTCACCGACGTGGTTCGCGCGGCGCGCACGACCGTGGTCACCACGATGGTGCAGACGCAGGCGACGCTGCGCAACCTGACGCAGAACATCGATCACTACGCCCTGGGCCCGGGCATCGAGGACCTGCGCGACGCGGCCCGCGGACGGCCGGCCGTCGTGGTGGCGGCCGGGCCAAGCCTGCAGCGCAACGTCGACCTGCTGGCGCGCCCGGGCGTGCGCGACCGGGTGGTGATCATCGCGGCACAGACGGTGCTCAAGACCCTGCTGGCCCGGGGCATCCGCCCGCATTTCGTGACGGCCCTGGACTTCCACGAGATTTCCGCGCGGTTCTACGAGGGCCTGACGGCCGGCGACGTCGAGGGCATCACGCTCGTCGTCGAACCCAAGGTCAACCCCGCCGTCACCAGCGCGTTTCCCGGGGCCATCCGGTGCGCCGCCGACGCGTTCCTTGACCTGGTGCTGGGGAACGATCTGGCCCGGCCCATGGGGGCCATCCGCCCCGGCGCCACGGTGGCCCACCTGGCCTACTACCTGGCGCGGTGGCTGGGCTGCGATCCGGTGGCGCTCATCGGGCAGGACCTGGGGTTCACCGACGGGCAGTACTACGCCGCCGGCGCCGCCATCCACGACGTCTGGGCCGGCGAGCTCAACGGCTTCAACACCCTGGAGATGCTCGAGTGGCAGCGCATCGCGCGCCACCGACACACGCTGCGCCGCGCCACCGACACGCTGGGCCGACCGGTGTACACCGACGAGCAGATGGCGACCTACCTGGTGCAGTTCGAGCGCGACTTCGCCACCGACGCCCGGGCCGGCCTGACCACCATCGACGCAACCGAAGGGGGGGTCGCCAAGCGGCACACCGCGCCCGCGACGCTCGCCGAGTTCCTGGATCGGGCGGCCGCGGGCCCCGCGCTGCCGCGATTGCCGGAGCCGCCGGGTGACCGGGGCGGCGACCGTCGCGCGCGTGCCCGGGCGGTGGGCGAGCGGATCCGCTCGGTGCGTCGCGACGTGCACGCGGTGGGAACGCTCTCGCGACAGGCCGAGGGCGTGCTGATCGAGATGCGAGAGCACCACGCCGACCAGCAGCGCGTGAACCGGCTGATCGTGAAGGTTGAAGCGGTCCGCGACCGGGTGACGCGCCTTCAGCCGGCGTTCGAGCTGGTGCAGCGCATGAACCAGACCGGCGCGTTCCGCCGCACGCGAGCCGACCGGGCCATCAACATCGAGGCCGAGGCCGACCCGCTCACCCGCCAGCGCCTTCAGATCGAGCGCGACACCGCCAA
>JAEUIX010000234.1 GCA_016794945.1 Phycisphaerae bacterium | reverse complement strand
CTGGCGGTGTGCTCGCTCTGTTGGACCATACGAAACAGACTCTGGTGGCTGCGCAAAGTGCCGCGGTACGCGCCCGCCATGGACCAGGTTTGTCCGAGTGGCCGAGTACACGCAGCCCTGGAGTGGCATCGTACAAGATGCGAAGTTCACGCGATGGCCAAGACTGAGCGTGGACCTTGGTCGGCTGCTGGGCAAGCAACTCGCGGCGGCGATTCCCGATTTGGATTCACGGCCGACGGTCGTGGTGCCCGTGCCGACCAGCTACCTCCGTCGCCTGGCGCGGGGCACGGATCACTCGCTCAACCTTGCGCGTGGTGTGGCGCGGCAACTCGGCGTTCCAATCAGGATGCTGCTGAGCCGCTCACACAGGCCCGAGCAAGCGCGGCTCTCGGCCACTGACCGCATGACCAACCTGAACGGGTCGATGCACCGCGCGGTCATTGATGCGTTGTGGCATGCGCTGGGCTTGACAAGGGCGGCACGTTGGCCAGGTGGGGCGGCGTCGGCCCGGATCATCGTCGTGGACGACATTTCAACGACGGGAGCGACGATGAGCGAAACCTGCCGGGCTGCGAGAAAAATTGCTAAATCCTTGTCGATAAAGAACTTAGAGATTGTCGCAGCGACGGTCTGCCGTACGGAGGAGCGTCGATAGTGCGCGGGATGTGAGCGGAGAAAACCGCCAAGATTGAGCGAAATCGGGGTTTGGGCCTGGTCTGTCAGGTTTTTGGATGGTAACAATGCGTGGACGAGTTGTGGAAATCCTGCCAATGGACAAATGGACGAAGACTTTTTGAGCCTGCGGCTTGACCAGTGTGGGCGTGGGTCTATCATCTTGACCCCACCCGACGAAGTTCAGGTGGGGCCCGGCAGCAGGCCGGTGAACTCTTTCGAAAGTGAACAGTTGGGTCGTCCGCGAGAGTGCGCGGTCTGGCAAGTGGGTCGCACCACGCTTCTGAACGAAGCCGCCAAGACCGTACCAAGTCTTCTCCGCTTCGGCGGGGAAAGATGAACTCATCGCGACGATAATGATATGCGCTTGATAGCCCTTAAAAGTTTGAAAGCAAATTGAGTTATTGAGTTCAGCTACGACCGGCGGACTAGCCTCCGCCGGCTCACGGTGAAAGCCGTGAGAAAGACCGGTTGTCACATAGCGTGGCAACACAAGAAGCAGGTCATGCTTCCTTCTAGTCAAGACCGGCCGCAAGGCCGATCGACGATAAACAAGTGAAGAGTTTGATTCTGGCTCAGACTGAACGCTGGCGGCGTGGTTAAAGCATGCAAGTCGAGCGGACCCGCAAGGGTTAGCGGCGAAAGGGTGAGTACAAGTATCCAAACGTACCCCGAGGTGTGGGATAGGCAGGGGAAACCCGGCATAATACCACATGATCTCTACGGAGCAAAGATTTATCGCCTTGGGAGCGTGGATACACCTATCAGGTAGTTGGCGGGGTAACGGCCCACCAAGCCGAAGACGGGTAGCAGGTGTGAGAGCACGGCCTGCCACATCGAAACTGAGATACTGTTCGGACTCCTACGGGAGGCTGCAGCGACGAATCTTCCGCAATGGGCGAAAGCCTGACGGAGCGACGCCGCGTGCGGGATGAAGCACCTTTGGTGTGTAAACCGCTGTCAGGAGATAGAAACACTGATCATCTCCAAAGGAAGGGGCGACTAACTCTGTGCCAGCAGTCGCGGTAAGACAGAGGCCCCGAGCGTTAATCGGAATCACTGGGCTTAAAGGGTGCGTAGGCGGACCGCTAAGTGTCGTGTGAAATCCCAGGGCTCAACCCTGGAACCGCACGGCAAACTGGTGGTCTCGAGGAATCTAGAGGCCGGTGGAACGATTGGTGGAGCGGTGGAATGCGTAGATATCAATCGGAACGCCCAAGGTGAAGACAGCCGGCTGGGGATTTCCTGACGCTGAGGCACGAAAGCGTGGGGAGCAAACAGGATTAGATACCCTGGTAGTCCACGCCCTAAACGATGTGTGCTGGATCACGGCGGCTCTGACGCCGTCGGGATCGGAGAGAAATTGTTAAGCACACCGCCTGGGGAGTACGGTCGCAAGGCTAAAACTCAAAGAAATTGACGGGGGCTCACACAAGCGGTGGAGCATGTGGCTCAATTCGAAGCAACGCGCAGAACCTTACCTGGGTTTGACATGCACGGATTAACTCCTGGAAACAGGAGCCACGCTCGCAAGAGTGGAACGTGCACAGGTGCTGCATGGCTGTCGTCAGCTCGTGCTGTGAAGCGTCGGGTTAAGTCCTCTAACGAGCGCAACCCCTGTCGCTAGTTACCATCAGGTTATGCTGGGGACTCTAGCGAGACTGCCGGTGTCAAACCGGAGGAAGGCGGGGATGACGTCAAGTCCTCATGGCCCTTACACCCAGGGTTGCACACGTGCTACAATGGTGCATACAGAGCGAAGCGAGGCCGCGAGGCGGAGCAAATCGCAAAAAATGCACCCCAGTTCGGATTGCAGGCTGCAACCCGCCTGCATGAAGCCGGAATCGCTAGTAATCGGGGATCAGCTACGCCCCGGTGAATGTGTTCCTGAGCCTTGTACACACCGCCCGTCAAGTCATGGAAGCCGGTAGCGCCCGAAGCCGCTGAAGTTCATCAGCGACCACGGCAAGATCGGTGACTGGGACTAAGTCGTAACAAGGTAGCCGTAGGAGAACCTGCGGCTGGATCACCTCCTTTCTAAGGGATTTCCTTAGACCGGACCCGTGGAGCGATCCACGACCGGTTTGTCAGCACACTCTCCGTTCCGGGCTTTCGCCCGGGACAGCCGGCGCCGCAAGACGCCGGCCATCGGACCCCCAACTGTTTGCAATCTTCAACGCCCGTCCCGCAAGGGGCGGGCGTTGTCGTTTTTGAACACCGGGTTCGGCCCGGTGCGCGCACGCGACGATTCGTCGCGCACGCTCGACTCCCGCGCCCGCCGCCGCTACATTCGCGCACACACACACCGGAGTTCTCCATGTCCCCCCGCACGCTCGCCGTTCTCCCGCTCGCGTTCGCCCTGGTCGCCCTGCCCGGCTGCTACAAGGGCCAGATGGAGGCGGAAAAGGCCCGCGCCGACGCCGCGGAGGCCAAGGCCCGCGAGCTCGAGGCGCAGGTGCAGGCCGCCAAGGCGGCGGGCGACCAGGTGCGCCAGCAGTTCGAGCAGCTCAAGGCCGGCGGTGCGCTGGTGACGATCGTCGGCGGGCAGGTGGACGGGCGCGACCAGATCCGCTTCGTGCCCGAGCGCAACGAGTTCGTCCGGCACGGCACCCGCGTGCGCAAGACCTCGGTGGTGCGCTACGAGAACGGCGCGCTGGCCGATCAGCGCCTGACCGTCACCCGCGAGGACGGCAAGCCCAACTTCGAGGGCGACATCCGCGCCCAGCGGCCCGAGGGCGAGTGGATCTGGTACTCCAAGGACGGCAAGCCCGCCACCAAGGAAGTCTGGCAGGGCGGCCGCCTGGCCGACGTGCAGAACGCCAGCATCGCCCGCGACGGCAAGGTCACCTGGAAGTCGGTCTCCAAGGCCGAGCGCGACGCCTGGGCGCGGACCACCGCCCCGGTCTTCATGAACCTGCCCGAGCTCATCCGCGACACCACGCCGCCCGCGCCGCCCCCGGCCCCCGCCGGCTCCGGTGCCAAGGCGCCCGCAGGACCCGGCGCACCCGTCGCCCCCAAGGGCGCCACCACGCCCAAGGCGCCGGCTTCCAGCGGCAAGAAGTAATCCGCGGCGGGGCGCGGCTCGCTCAGCCCCGCGCCGGCCGTCCGGCCAGCATCGCCGCGGCACGGGCCAGGATCTCCTCCGGCTCGCTCATGCGTCCGGGGCCCACGGCGCGGCAGGCCTGCCAGCCGTCCCCGGGCCCGATGAAGGCGTAGCCGTCCTCTGCCAGCGTGCGCACATTGCGCTGCGTCGCCGGCTGGGACCACATGGTCTCGTTCATCGCCGGCGCCAGCAGCACCGGCGTCGCCGCGCGGTCCACGGCGCTGAGGATCAGGCAGACCACGTCGTCGGCCCGTCCGGTGGCCAGGCGTGCCAGGCAGTCCATGCTGCACGGGGCGACGATCGCCAGGTCCGCCGCGCGTGCCAGGGAGATGTGCTGCGGGTCGTGGCTCTCGACGTGTTCCCAGGCGCTGGTGTAGACGGGCCGTCCCGAGAGGGCCTGGAAGGTGATGGGGCCGACGAACTTCGTCGCCGCGGGCGTCATGGCGACGGTGACCTCGGCGCCCGCCTGGGCCAGGCGCGAGACCAGGGCCGCGGTCTTGTACGCCGCGATGCCGCCGGTGACGCCGACGAGGATGCGCTTGGCGCGGAACACGGGCGCGGCGTCGAGCGGCGCGGGGGAAGGTCGCGGGGAGTTTGGATTGGCGGGTCGGTCGGGCACGGCGGGATCCTGTGGCCGGCGCCGGCGAGGACCGGTCAGCGCTGCTTGGCCAGGTCGGGCAGGGCGCCGCGGGTGACCTCGTTGGTCATGTCGAAGGAGGGTTCGATCTTGTCCTGGAGGATCTCGTCGATGACGACCTCGAGATCGGAGCGACCCCTGCGGTCGACCAGGGGGCGGGCGCCGTCCATGAGCTGGACGAGGCGGTGCTGGATCAGGGCGCACAGCTTGAAGCGGCCGCCGACCTTGTTGATGATCTTGTCGCTCTTGAGGGCCTCGATCATGGGCGGGTCAACTCCGGGAGTGGTCGGCGGTGGGCGGGGTTGGCGGCGATCCGCGGCGGGCTGACCCCGGCCCGCTCCGCGGGCTTGGGGACAAGTTTGCACATCGGTGCAACCCGGGCCTCCCCCTGCCGAATCGGTGGTATAGTAGACCTCACGGGGTGGGGGGACGACCGAACGAACAGGAGGTTCGACGCGCTGGGGCCGGAGTTCCGGCGCGGCTCGCCGCACGCACGCAGCCACATCGGCTCGGCCGGCCGGAAGCCGGCGGTGTGCGGTCAGGAATCGGACGCGGGTTCAGCATCTGATCGGGACAGCCCGGGCGTCATCTCGGCGCAGCCGCGGCCCCGCTCGACGAGGATGGGTGTCATGCTGCTCAAGCAGTGGTCGTTCGGCGACAAGGTGGTCCATCTGGACCGGCCGGAGTGGGGCGTCGGCGTGGTGTCGGGGGCCCAGCCGGACCGGCACGAGGGCAAGGATTGCCAGCGGCTCACGATCCGGTTCGACCGGGTCGGGATCAAGACGCTGTCGTCGGCTCTGGCGAACCTGGTGCCCGCGGCCGATGCGCCGGCGATTCACGCCGAGGCGCCGGCCAACGACGACCCGCTGATGACCGGCCACCAGCCCAGCGCCAAAGAAGTGATGCTCCGCCTGCCCGAACCGGCGACGGACCCGTTTTCGACGCCCAAGGCGCGCCTGTCGGCCAGCGCGGCGCTGTACCGGTACAACGAGCACGGCGGCTCGCTGCTGGACTGGGCGTCGGCGCAGTCGGGCCTGAAGGACCCGATGACGCGCTTCAGCCGGCACGAACTGGAAGACCTGTTCAAGCGGTGGGTGATGTTCCGAGACGAGCAGCTGAAGAAGGCGTACTTCGACGCCCGCAAGAACGACCCGGCCTGCATCGCCGGGGTGATCAGCGCCGCGCCGCGGGCCGCGCAGCAGGTGTTGAGGCGCCTCGACAGCCGGCGTTGACCCGCGGCAACAGGCCGCACAGACGGCCCGCGAGGCGGAGCGCCTTACGGGACCGATCAGGGACGGATCCCGATTCATCGTGACGGAGCGGTGGTATTCCCGGACCGGCGGTCCGTGGCACGCGCCCCCGGCGCGCCCGGCCCGGCGGTTGTTCCTCTTCCCGGCGGCCCCCGACCAGCGTCGCGGGCCACCGCCCGGAGAGAAAGAACACCATGGGACCGGCGGCGGGCCTGAGAACCCCGCGGCAGCGCAGGCTGCGACGCCGGCCCCGACAGACGCAGACCAGGAGCGAGCCATGAACGAGCAGGAATTCCAGGCCAAACTCGGCGACCTGATCGACCAGATCTCCACCCTGCCGGCCGAGCAGCGCGACCGCCTGAGCAAGCTGGCCGAAGAGACGCAGGACCGTCACAGCAAGATGAAGAAGACCGTGGCCGACCTTCAGGAGTCGCTGGATTACCTGCGGCTGTCGATCAAGTACATCCTGTTCGACCTGGAGGCGACGCGGCGCGAGAACGCCTACCTGCGCAAACTGCTGGAGAAGCAGGCCCAGGGCGGCGACGCGGGCGAATCGCCCGATGCGCCCGAGTCGCGCGAGTGAACCACCGGAACCACCGGGCCGGACGGGCGTGCGACCCCGCGCCGGACCCGAACGCGAGTGTGTGAACCGGACCCCGCGGGGCGAGAGCACCGCGGGGTTCTTGCGCGCGGCCCCAGGGGCCGGAAATCGCGGCCCAATGCGGGTTGACCCGGGCCGCCGGGGGCCAGACCATTGGGCGTCGCCGGAGAGGTGGCCGAGCGGCTGAAGGCGACGGTTTGCTAAACCGTTATACGGAGTATTTGCTCTGTATCGAGGGTTCGAATCCCTCCCTCTCCGCTTTGCCTGATCGGGGCGCCGGGTCTGACCGGGCCCGGCTTCCCGAGCTTCGATACGAACGCTCGGAACGCGCGCGACCGGCGCACGCCGACCGCTCAGGCGAACTCGAAATCAGGCGGCGGCAGGCCCGGGTCGGGCGAGATCGGTCGGGCGGAACGTCTGCGAGCGTCGAGGCGAGGCCGCCGCTGCCGCATCGCGGCGTAGGTTTCCAGCGCGAGCGGCTCCGTGGGTCGGTCGGTGGGCACGCGGCGTTCCGTCTGCATGATGCGAGGGCGAAGCCCGCGCCTTCTCACGGCGACAGCAGCCGATACGTCCACGGTGCCGCGGGCGCGGCGCGGGTCCACTGAACGCGCTGGTGCAGGCGGCCGTCGTGGCCGCTCCAGAGCTCCACGGTGTGGGCGGTCAGCCGGTAGCCGCCCCAGTGCGGCGGGCGGCGGACGGCGTGGCCCAGCGCGGCCGAGCCCGCCAGGCGGACGGCGGCGCTGACCAGTTCGGCGCGGGAGGCGATGGGCTCGCTCTGGCGGCTGACGACCGCGCCGATGCGCGACAGCAGCGGGCGCGAGTCGAAGTAGGCGTCGCTCTCGGCGTCGGTGAGGCGGCGGACGGTTCCCTCGGCGCGCGCCTGGCGGCGCGCGTGCGGCCAGTGAAAGACCGCCGCGCACCTGGGGTTGGCGTCCAGGTCCCGCCCCTTGCGGCTGTGGTAGTTGGTGAAGAAGACCAGGGCGCCGTCGGCCGGCTCGACGGACTTGCACAGGACCATGCGGACGGAGGGCGCGCCGGCGGCGTCGGCGGTGGCCAGGGCCATGGCGTTGGGGTCGTCGTAGCGTTTGCTGGCGGCGGCGTCGTCGAGCCAGCGCTGCAGCAGGGGCATGGGGTCGGCCGGCGGCGGGTCGGGCAGGTCGGCGACCGAGAGCAGGCGGGTGAGTTGATCGATGATGATGGACATGGGCGCGTGCGGGCGGCCGGGGTCAGGCGCGCCCGCGGACGGTGGGGTTCACGAGCGTTCGACAGGTGCCGGCGGCGCGGGTGTTGGTCTCGAGGACTTCCGCGAGGGAGGTGCGGCGGAACTCGCGTTCCATGGTCGCGATGGCGTCGTCGAGGCGGCGGTGCAGCGGGCAGAGGTTGAGATGGGCGGGGTTGCCCAGCGGGCAGCGGGTGATGCGCTGCAGGGGGTCGACGGCGTTGATGACGTCGAGCATGGAGATGTCGCGCGCGGGCCGAGCGAGCCGGAAGCCGCCGCTGGGGCCGCGCCGCGAGTCGATCAGCCCGGCGACGACCAGGTCGCGCATGACCTTGGAGAGGTAGCCCTTGGGGACCTTGGTGCGTTCGGCGATGGTCTCGCTGTTGGCGGCGGCATCGGGCGGGAGGCCGGCCAGGTGCATCATGGCCCGCAGGGCGTACTCGACGGTCTGTGACAGCATGCCGGGGACTCCGCGGGTCGGCGCGGCCGCGGTGAAGGCGGCGGCTCCCAATTCAGGAGCATGATATCCGGATATGGGCGGTCGGCCGAGAAGCAGAAAAGCAGAAAAGCAGGAAAGCAGCAAAACAGCAAAGCAGGAAGGCAGGAAAGCGGGAAAAGAACGTGCACCGGCGCCGCGTGCGTACGGGCGCCCGGGCTGCGCCGTCGCGGATTCCCGCGTGGGGGCGGTCAGTGCGCCGGCGAGGCCGGGGCGTGCCGACGGTCGGCGGCGACGCGGTTGGCGTAATCGACCATGGCGATGTACTGGTAGGGTCGGGCACGCACCACGCGGGCGCACCGGGCGCAGCAGACGCGGATCATGCGGTTGGCCACCACCAGGTCGATCACCACGTCGTCGGGCAGAATGTCGCCCTGCACCGGGCACTTGTCCGGCATGCCGTAGATCGGCCGCTGCGCCGCGAGCACCGCGGCGTCGAGCCGGGCGACGGCGCGAGTCAGCTCATTTTGCAGCTGGGCTCGTTCGGCTTCGTCGGCGGCGAGGAAGAGCCGGTTGCCCATGATGAACGCGAGCGGGCGCTCGCCGAGCGGCCGGCCGGTGAGCAGCGAGCGGTCGGTGGGATAGTGGGGGCCCTGATCGGCGATCATGACGGCGTCGAGCCGGGCGACGGCGGCGGCGCCCTCGCGGGCGAAATCCGCGGCGCAGGCGGCTGTGCAGAAGCGCAGTGGTCGGCCGAGGTGGTGCGTATCGACGGCCTCGCCGCGGGCACCCAGGGCCCCGCCACACAGCGCGCAGGTGCTGAGGTAGTAGCCGTCGATCGCCTGAGCCGTTGACGCAGAGTCCGATGCGGCGCCGCTGTGCGCCGCCGCGCAGCCGGGCAGCACGCAGGCCGCCAAGCAGGCGAGCAGGCAAGCCAACCGCGCGATCGAAGTCGGTGCGCCCCGGCCCGCCGCTGGATCGGAACGGGTGGTCACGCGCCCGCTCCGTGTGCGGCTCCGGGGTGGCGCGGCGCTGCGATGGTCGGCCCGGCGGGTGCAGGCGCGGCATTGCGGACCGCTTCGGCGCGCACGCCGGCGGGGAACAGGATGTTGTTCTCCTTGTGGATGTGGGTGCGGGTGTCGCGCTCCAGGTCGCGCAGCGTGTTCATGAGCACGGCGACCGAGCCGCATGTGCCCGGCGGCGGGGTGTAGTCGGCGGTGAGGCGGCGGAGGCGCTCGAACGCCGCGGCGACGGACTCGTGATCGTGCACCATGCAGTCGATCGGCCGCTTGACGCTCCAGGGCGGGCCGACGTGGAGCGACTCGTGGCGCTCGAGCCTTCGGAGCCAGGGGAACAGCACGCGTTCCTCGCGGATCATGTGGTCGAGCATCTCGTTGCGGAGTTCGCGGACGACGGCGCGGACCTCGATGAAGCCGGGGTGGGCGTTGCCGTGCGCTTCGGCGATCTTGTCGGCCAGGGCTTCGGCGCGGGAGAGCGTGTCGCGGGCGAAGACGTGGTGGGTGCGCTCGATGTCGTCGCAGAGCTCGGCCATGGACATGGCGGCCCAGTCGCGGTCGGGGCGCGTTGCGGCGGGCAGGGCCATGGCGGCGTCGGCGGAGGCGAGCACCGCCGCGGTGTCGGCGGAGGCGGCGCGGCAGGCCTCGTCGACCGTGCGCCGGCCGTGGCAGCAGTAGTCGAGGCCGAAGCGGTCGAAGACGGCCAGGAGTTCGGGGTGTCGTCGCGCGGCCAAGCCGATGGGGTCGTCCGGGCGGAGTGCGGCGGTCATGATGCTTCCTTGATGTCGGGGCGTGGAGCGGGCTTGAAGAGGGTGCGGCAGCCGGCGGAGCGGTCGGCCTCGTCGAGCACGCTTCCGAGCGTGGCCTTGCGGAAGGACTGCTCGATGTGGGCCAGGGCGTCGTCGAGGCACTTATGCAGCGGGCAGAGCGAGGCGTGCAGCGGGTTCTCCAGCGGGCAGCACTCGATGCGGCGGATGGGGTCGACGGCGTTGACGACGTCGAGCACGGTGATGCTGCGTGCGTCGCGCGCCAGGGTGAAGCCGCCGCCGGGCCCGCGGTGGGAATGGACCAGGTCGGCGCGGACCAGGTCGCGCATGATCTTGGAGAGGTAGCCCTGGGGCACGCGGGTGGCGCCGGCGATGACCCCGCACGTGGCGGCGACGCCGCGGAGCGAGACCAGGTGGCTCATGGCCCGGAGCGCGTACTCGACGGATTGGGAGACCATGTCGGTGCTCCGCGGGGTGAACGGGTGCGGGTCAGCGGCCGGCCGGGGGCTTGCCGTAGCGTTCTTCCATCCAGGCCTTGCGGGCGGCGGCGATTGCGGGGTAGTCGTGCAGCCGGCCGTCGTGCTCCCTGGCGGCGCGTTCGGCGGCGGCGCGTTCGGCGAAGGCGACGATGCCCGAGCCCATGGGGGTGCTGAGGCGGTCGCGGTCGGCCATGAGGTAGACGGCGGTGTCGCCGTCGATCCAGCGGCCGGCGGCGTGGTCGTGCACGAACCGGGCGGTGACGGCGGGGCGATCGGGCTCGCGCTCGAAGTTGAGCATGCAGCCGATGTCGTCGAAGAGCAGGTCCTCGGCGCGGCCGTCCCTGACCACGCGCAGGGCCGAGGCGAACCGGCCCTCGTTGATGATCATGCCGCACTCGGCGCACTGGTCGCGCCCCGGGCGGAGTTCGGGCGCGCCCGTGGGGTCGCCCGTGCAGCAGGAGGCCAGCAGGCCGAACGCGGCCAGCGTCGCGGCGGCGACGGTGGATTGGATGGTGGGCGGGCGTTTCATAGCGGGGACCTCCGGGAGAAGAACAGACCCGCGGCGACGAGCGGGAGAACGATCCAGGCGAGCATGCAGCCGCCGAAGACCGCGTGCAGCCACGGGCCCCAGGTATCCATCGCGTAGAGGCCGGCGGGGCCGAGCACGTCGAGGCTCGCGTCGACGGCGTGGAGCGACCACATCTTGAAGACCTGCAGCGGGTTGAGCAGCGCCAGCGTGAGCAACTCCTGGATCCGAAGGCGCATCGCCACCGCGCCGGCCATGAGGGCCAGGTCGCTGACGAAGACCAGCAGCAGCCAGGTGAACACGGCCGTGCCGACGGCCACCGATGCGCGCCGGGCCAGCACGGAGATGAGCATGCCGACGCTGAGCATGCCCAGCGCCAGGGCGATCGACAGACCGGCGAGCCAGAGCATGCTGCCGGCGCCGGTACGCAGGCCCCGGGCGGCCAGGATCGCCCCGCACACACCCAGGCCCAGGCAGACGCTGGCCACCAGCGCGCCGGCGAGCGCGGCGTAGACACCCAGCAGCACCTCGCACCGGCGGACGGGCTGGGCCAGCAGGTAGGCGAGCATGCCGCGCTCGCGGTCGCCGGCGATGGAGGCGGCCCCCGCGGTCAGGGCCATGAGCGGCACGACGAGCAGGACCAGGTTGATGAGCCCGGCGGTGGTGCGGCCGAAGCCCGAGAGGCCCGCGCCGCCGGCCCCGGCGGCGGAGACGAACGACACGGCCAGGCCCAGCGCGGCGAAGGCCAGGGTGTACAGGATGAACCAGCGGCTGCGGACCGCGTCGCGCAGGGCGCGTCCCGCGACGGCGGTGACGGTCGACAGAGCACCGGGCGCGCACCGGGGCGCGGGCTGGTCGGGCGCGGAGGCCTGGGCGGTGAAGGCGTTCATGGAGTGCGCTCCGGGACGGGGGCGAGGTCGAAGTCGTCGACGGCGATTCCTGCCTGCGCCAGCAGGCGGAACGGCGCGGCCTTGTGCTCCGGCGCGACGTGCACGAGCACGCCCACGCCGTTGAGGCTCGCGGCGAAGCCGCCGTCGGCCAGCGAGCGCACCGCCCGGTCGCGGTGCTCGGCCGCCATGACCAGGTGGAGCACGGCGCGGCCCTGGTGCGCTGCGGCGAAGTCGCAGGCGGGGGCGGTGCGGATGATGCGACCGCGCTCCATCACGGCGACGCGCCGGGCCAGGACGGCGACTTCCTCGGGCCGGTGGGAGGCGAACAGCAGCGTGCGGCCCCGGCCCGACAGGCCGCGGAGCAACCCGACGAGTTCCTCGCGCCCGACGGCGTCGAGGCTGGCGGTGACCTCGTCGAGCACCAGCACGGGAGGGTCGCCGAGCAGGGCGATGGCCAGGGCCAGGCGCTGCTTCATGCCGCCGGAGAGCTCGCGGACGCGCTTGCCTCCGTGACCGGCCAGGCCGACGGAGGCCAGGGCGGCTTCGGCGTCGGGGCGAGGCAGACCCTTGAGCCGGCCGAAGAACCGGACGGCCTCTGCAACGCCGAGCTCGTCGTGGAAGCCGAGTTCCTGGGGCACGTAGCCGACGAGCAGGCGGGCGCGCTTGCCGTCGCGGAGCACGTCGCGTCCCCCGACGGCGATGCGTCCCTGGAACCGCAGCAGTCCGAGCACGCAGCGGATGAGCGTGGTCTTGCCCGCGCCGTTGGCGCCCCAGAGCGCCACGCTGTCTCCGGCGGGCAGGTCGAGCGACACGCCGTCGACGGCGCGGGTGCGGCCGAAACGCTTGGAGACGTTCTCGATGCGGATCATGCGTCACCTCCGGTCGCACGCCGGCCCGCGCGGGCCAGGCCCACCAGGCCGCCGCCGACGGTCAGCAGCAGCGCCGCCCCGGCGGCCTGCGCCGGCGCGCCGGCGGGGGCGTCGGCGGCGGTCAGGCCGATCTCGACGGGGCGCATCAGCGGCACCTCGTCGGTGAATTTGGCTTCCGGTCGCACGGCGGGCACGGCGCGCCCCACGAACTCGATGGCCTGCTGCGCGGGGCTGAAGAGCATCAGGCGGAGCGACGGGTGACGGTCCATCAGGTTCTCGAAGAGCGTCTGCGACTCGTGGACGAAGTCGCCCACGCCGTCGCCGTTGAGGTCGTAGCCGGTGTAGTCGCTCCAGAAGTTGCCGCGCTCGCCCTTGAAGAAGCGGTTGGCCGACAGGTCGCCCCGGCCGGCGACGGCGACCTGGTCGATGTTGTCGATGAAGTTGTTCTCGAACAGCTCGTTGCCGCGGGCCGAGGGGAGGAAGACGACGCCGACGTCGTTGCAGGCGACGGTGTTGCGGGTGAAGACGCCCGGGATGGAGGCGGTGAAGGGGGAGCCGTCGACGTAGATGCCGGCGCGGTTGGCGGCGATGAGGTTGTCGCGGACGGTGAAACGGTCGGTTTCCTTGAGCCCCAGGCCGTAACCGCTGGGCCCGCGGTTGCCGGTGAGGCGGTTGCCGCGGACCTCGACGCCGGTGCTGTACATGAGGTACACGCCGACGGAGTTGTTCTCGAAGCGGTTGGACTCGATGGTGACCGAGTCGCTGAACATCAGGTGGAGGCCGTAGCGGCAGTCGCGCCCGAGGTTGTTGCGGACGGTGACGCCGGTGCTGTACCAGATGATGGCGTCGCGTCCGTCGTGGACGGTGTTGCCCTCGACCAGGGAGCGGTCGGAGCGCCACAGCCGCAGGCCGTCGCCGCGCCGGGCGATGTCGAGGCGTTTGCCGCCGATGGTGTTCCCGCGGACGGTGCTGTCGGGCGCCTCGCGCAGGTCGATGCCGAACAGGACGTCCTCGAGCACCAGCGATTCGAGCGTGGCACGCGGCGCCAGCACCCGGACGGCCGCGTTCTCCTTGTCGAGGTCGATCCCGGTGTTGCGGACGGTCAGCCCGCGGACGGTGACGTCGGGGGCGGTGATCTCGATGATGTCGCCGCTGCCGCCGCCGTCGATCACCGCGCCGGGGCGGCCGATGAGGGTCAGCGGCTTGTCGATCACCAGACGCTCGCGGTAGACGCCGGGGTCGACGATGACCGTGGCCCCGGCGGGCGCCGCGGCGATGCGGCGCCCGAGATCTCCCTGCGGCGCGCGGGCCGCGGCGTCGGCGGGTCGGGCGGCGGGCGCTTCGTGCGGCTGCCCGTGGGCAACGGTTGGCGGGTGCGCCGCCAGCGCGGTCAGCGCGGTCAGCGCGGCCGGGATGGTCCGCCGGCGGCGGGTCATGCGAGCGCTCCCCGCGGGGCCGGCGCGGCACCGAGCGTCAGCGGGCGGTACGCGCGCCGGTGGAAGTAGAAGCCGACGACAATCAGGCCGGCGGAGGCGACGGCCAACCAGTAGCCCGCGCCGAGCGAGGCGTAGGTCTTGAACTGGCCGATGCCTCCCTCGCCGATGACCGTCGGCACGAAGGGCTTAACGCTGGCCGAGAGCGGCGCCTCGGGGTTGAGATTGAGCCCGAAGGTGCGCATCCAGTAGTACAGGTCGGCGATGAACCCGCCGGGGAAGGTGACCGCCGGCACGGCCAGGAGCACGGCCCAGCGGCTGTGGATGAACGCGGCGCCCTCGACCAGCAGGAACATGGCGATGATCATCCAGACGGAGGCTGCGCGCTCGAAGGCCGCGGCCTCGCCGAGCGGGCGCATGCCGATGTAGTGGTTGAGCCCGTCGATCTCGCGGACGTCGCCGGTGAGGCGGTTGACGTAGGCGGTGAGGAACAGGCCGTTGGGGTACTGGGGCGCTTCGAGCTCCATGTGCCAGTAGGGGAAGAAGATGGAGACCAGCAGCAGCACGCGGGCCGCCATGAAGATGAACGTGGGTGTGAGGAAGCGCAGGCGGTGGCGGCGGAGCAGGTCCTCGGGGACGCGGGGGCCGATGATGGATTCGAGGAAGCCGGGCATGGGAAGGCTCCGTGGATCTCGGCGCGCCGGGGGCGGAGGCGCGGGGGGATGACCCACCCGGGGCGTTGGCCCCGGGCGGACCGAGGGTTTACTTGTCCGCGCCGGCGCGCTGCGCCCGCGGCTTGACGTGCAGGTATCCCATCATTTCGAGGTGGAGCGCCGAGCAGAACTCGGTGCAGTAGAAGGGGTAGGTGCCGGGCCGGTCGGCGACGAACTTGAACTCGACGTACTCGCCCGGCTCGAGGGAGAGGTTGACGTTGTACGCGCCGATGCAGAAGCCGTGGGTGGCGTCCTGCGCCGTTTCCATGGCGGTGATGCGCCACGTGACCTCGTCGCCCTCGTTGACCTCGACGTGCTCAGGGAAGAAGTGGCTGCGGACGGCGGTCATCTTGACCAGCACCTTGTTGCCGTCGCGCGTGACGCCCTCGTCGCCCTTCTTGGGCGCGTTGGGGTCGAGCCGCTGCGTGTGGGGGTTCCAGCCGACCTCCGGGTAGACCTTCCAGGACTGGAGCTTGTCGGCCTTGATCATCTGGCAGTAGTGCGGTTCGCCCACGCCGATGGGCATGTCGTAGACGACCGGCATGGCCGCCCCGCCCTGGGCGATGTCCAGCAGCTGGAAGTTCTGCGGCAGCAGCGGGCCGGTGGTGAGGAAGCGGTCGACCGACCACTTGGACATGCTGACGAGGTACCTGCCGTCGGGAGAAACGGTGTCGCCCTCGGCGGCGCAGAGGTGGCCGATGTTGTACTGCACCGGGGTCTTGTGGATGAGCTTCCAGGGCTGCTCGCCGCTGAGGCTTGCGTACTCGCCGCCGAGGCTCCAGCGGGCGACGGCCGAGTCGAGGAACAGGGACGTGTAGGCGTATCCCTTGTCGTCGAACTGCGTGTGCAGGGGGCCGAGACCCAGTTCGACCTGGACCTCCTTGACGGCGTCGAAGTCGAGCACCGGAACGCCGTAATCGTCCTTGCCGCTGAACTTCTTGTCGGCGATGGCCTTCTTGATCTTCTCGATCGAGTAGACCGTGACGTGCGGGTCGAGCTTGCCGGCGACGATCATGTACTGGCCGTTGGGCGTGACGTCCACGCCGTGCGGGCTCTTGGGCTCGGGCGCGAAGTGCAGGATGCCCTCGGCGACGCTGGTATCGAGCATGATCACCGGGAAGCCGTTGATCTGCTTGACCTTGCCCGCCTTGAAGGCGGCCTCGGCCTTGCGCCAGTCGACGATGTGCAGGTAATCCATGTCGCGCTTGCTGGCGCCGGCCTCGAAGGGCGGGTTGCCCTTCTCGACGCCGCCGGTGGCCATCTCGGCGTTGAAGGAGTTGATGAAGAAGAAGCCGTCGCTGGCGTTCTTGCCCGCGTCGGCCAGGTCCTGCCAGTAGGGGGGCAGCTCGAGCGCGAAGGAGTTGGCGACGTCGATGCGGCCCTTGGCGCGGTCGAACTTCCACATCGTCACCATGCCGCGGTACGACTTCTTGTACTCCTCCGGCGGGGCGTAGCCGTAGCCCAGCACGGTGGCGTACTGGCCGCCCTCGATGATGTAGTCGGTGTTGGGGGTGACGAACGCGGCGCCGTGGTCGCTGATCGTCAGGGGGTTCTTGACGATCTGCTTGGTCTCCCAGTCGCGCAGGTCGATCACCGCGACGCGGGCGTTGGCCTTGTCGCCGATGAACAGGAACTGGCCGTCGTACTCGCCCTTGGTCTCGGACAGGGCCGGGTGGTGCGTGTCGCCCCAGTTGACCGGCTTGCCGTTGATCTTGAGCGACTCCTGCACGGGGTCGCTGTCGCCGGCAAAGCCGTAGCCCTGCCACGACTCGGGCGTGAAGACCGAGATCGAACGCAGCAGGCGCATGCTCGGCACGCCGATGGCGAACACCTGCCCGCTCTGGCCGCCGGAGGAGAACATCACGTACTCGTCGTGACGGCCGCTGGGCATGAACGTCTTGGCCGCCGACAGCAGGTCGTCGACGTTCAGCTTGCGGTCGTTGGCGATCTTGGTGAGCTGCGCCACCTGCTCGGCGGTCAGTTCCACCGGCTTGGCCTCCGCGCCGCCGCGGCGGCGCCGCGTCTCCGGCTGGCCGTGGGCGGCGCCGGCCACACCGCCGACCAGCACGCCCAGCGCCAGCAGGCCGATCCCCAGCCGCCGCGCTGCGTTCCTGGGTGCGTACGTCCTCATGGTCGAGTCTCCGTTGGTGCGCCGGTCGTCGCGGGCCCACGCGGGCCGCGCCGCGGCGCGGGGTGGGTTACTTCGAGGCCGCGGCCTTGGCGGCCGGGCCCTGGAGCGTCCGGAGGTAGGCGATGATGTCGAGCAGGTCGTCCTCGCTCAGCGCGGGGTTTCCGCCCTTGGGGGGCATCTGGATGCCGGTGGTGTTCTTCGGGTCGGTGGGCGCCCGGCCCTTCTTGAGGAACTCCAGCAGGTCGTCGTCGCTCAGCGAGCCGATGAACGCGTTGCCCGCCAGGGCCTTGCCGTTGCCGGAGATGCCCACGCCCGCCTTGCCGTGGCAGGCGTTGCACGCCGAGTGGAACAGCCGATCGCCGCTGGCGATGTACTTGGCGAGCTCGGCATCGCCGCCGGCGGCGGCCAGGGCGGCGGCTTTCTGCGCCTCGCTGGGCGTGCCGGCCACCGCGACGGGGGCGGGCGCCGGCAGTTCGGGCAGGCGGCGCGGGTCCTGCAGGCCGCGCACGAAGATCACCACGCGCGCCAGGTCGTCGTCGGTCAGGTCGTCGCGCCCGGCGCGCGGGGGCATGGGCATGGGCTTGGCGTCGGGCCGGCCCGCGATGATGAACTGGCGGAACTCGATGTCGGTGAGTCGGGCGACGAGATTGCTCGTGGTCAGGTCCTTGCCCAGCCCCTTGACCCCCGTGCCCTGCGGGCCGTGGCACGAGGCGCACGCGTTCAGGAAGACGTCGCGCCCGCGCGCCGCCTCGTTGACCTCCAGCGTGGGCAGCGGGGCGGCGGCGACCAGGTTGGCGTGGGCCATCAGCGCATCGGCCACGCCGCGCCGAACGGCTTCGGCGGCCGCGTGCGAATCGGCCATCATCCACGCTCCGATCGCCAAGATCGGCGCCATGATGCCGGCCGCGGCGAGGAAGGCGACGGCGAGCACGGGGCGTCCGGCGCGGGCGGCCGCATCCGGGCGCGGCGCAGCGCCGTACCGAGGGTGCTGGGCGGTGCGAGTCGCTGGGGCGGGGGTCAGGGCGTTCATGCGTGCCTCGTGCTGGATATCTGGAGTGGTATATAGATATATCGACCATTGGGCAGCACTTCAAGCGCTGGGGCGGCTTGGCGGAACGGAATGCCCTGAATCGGTGGGGTTGCGAACCCGATCAGAATCCTATCGAATTGGAGCCGTTGTTCACAGAGGCGAAGCCGCCGCGCGTCTCGGGGCCGACGGTTACTCTCGCTGCACCCCGGGTCGTTCTGAGTCTCGCCCGGCATTCGTGAAGGAGGTTCTCGATGGGCATCATGAAGGAATTCCGCGACTTTGCCATGAAGGGCAACGTCATCGACCTGGCGGTGGGCATCATCATCGGTGCGGCGTTCGGCAAGATCGTCTCGTCGCTGGTGGACGATGTGCTCATGCCGCCGCTGGGCTGGATCATCGGCAGCGTCGATTTCTCCAAGCTGTCGATCGCGCTGCCGGTGAACAAGGCCGACGGCAAGGCCGTGGAGATCATGTACGGCAAGTTCATCAACGCCAGCATCCAGTTCATCCTGGTGGCATTCGC
>JAEUIX010000218.1 GCA_016794945.1 Phycisphaerae bacterium | reverse complement strand
GCGCTCTGGCTCACCGCCGACTCCGCCGCCCTCGGGCGGTTGCCGGTGCCGGTGGCCTGGGCGCTCCGCGCGGCGGCGGCGGAGCTCGACGCCCCGGAGGATTCCGAGGCCGCCAAGTTCCTGGGGGCGCTGCGCGCCGAGCGGCCGCTGCTGCGCGACGCATCGCTGCGCCTGCCCGACGGGCGGCGCGTACGCATCGTGGCCCTGCGGGCGGAGGGCCACCGCCTGGAGATCACCTGCACCACGGAAGAACCCGCCCCATCCCGCCGCTGAATCAGCCGCCACCGCCACCGCCACCGCCACCGCCGCCGGGCGCCGGCGCCGGAGGCGCACCTCCCGGACCCTTCTGCGGGCCCCGCGGCGCCCGCGGCTGACGCGGTGCCGGCTGCATGCTCCCGGGCGAGGCCTCCTTGCCCGAATCGATGTCCTGCCCGCGCAGGTGCCGCACCATGTCGCGGCTGAACCGCGCCATGCGGTCCCGCTGCTGCGGCTTGGCCAGGGGTCCGCCGCGCTCCTGCATGTCCTGCATGAACCGAGTCACCATGCGCGACTGCATCGGCTGGCTGCCGCTCTCGCGCAGCCGGGCAGCGTCGCGCTTGGCGTTCTCCTTGGCCTCGCTCAGCCGCTGCCCTTCGTCCTCGCGCATCGTGAACCCACTGAGATCCTCGGCCATCTTGGTGAAGCGGACGAACGCGTCGTCGAGGTAGGCCTGGCGGTCCGCCTCCTTGACGGTCTCGTACTCCTCCGCGAACGAGTCCCACAGGTCCACGAAGAGCTTCTCGGCGTTCTTCCGCAGCTGGTCCAGCGCCGGCCGAGTCAGGCCCGCGGCGAAGGCCGCCATCAGCCCCGAGTCGCCGTCGCCCATGCCCTTGAGGCGGCTGATCACGCCCTTGAGCAGCGCCAGGCGCTCCTGCAGCGGCAGGCGGTTGAAATCGTCGCTCAGCATCGTGAAGTCCAGCACGTCCTCGATGTCGTCGAACTCGGTGTCCGGCACGGCGATCGGCCGCAACTGCACGTACGCGAACCAGCCGCCGAGGGCCAGCAGCAGCGCCCCGGCCACCGCCGCCACCCGCCGAACGGCCTTGCGCTCGGACAGCTCTCGCGCTCGGCGCAGCGCCTCCATCACCTGCTCGCCGGCGGGACGCTTGTAGTCGAATTCGATCTTTGCGTCGGACATGGTTCGCTCCGCCCGCGCCGGGCGCGGGTCAAGGTTCGTCGGGGTCGTGCGCGGCTCAGCCGCCGGGCGGGGCCGGCGGAAGTGGCGGCGCCGTCGGGATCTGGTCGTTCGGGTTCATCACCAGCCAGTCGGCCCGCCAGTCGCCGAAGTACAGCGCGTTCTGCGCGTACTGCGGACCGCCCCGGTGCCAGGGCGAGGCGTCCGCCAGCACCGGGAAGTCGCGGTTCGCCTCGTAGAACCGCGTCACCGTGAACGCCGAGTTCAGGTCCGCGCGGAAGATCTCCCGCGCCACCATCAGCGCCCCGGCCCAGTACTCGTACGAGAACCCCGTGCTCTTGCCAACCCCGTCGGTGTCGCTCGGGCACAGGAACGGCTCGGTCACCTGCAGCACCCCGTCGGCGTCGTAGTATGGCGCCTTGACGTCCATGTACCCCTCCAGCACTTCCAGCAGCTGCGGGTTCGACGGATTCGTCGGCAGGTTCGGGTTGTGGAACGGCATCACGTACGGCAACAGGTTCTGCTTGTTGCTGTTGCGGTACAGCTCGAACGCCATCCCGAACCCCTTGAGGTTCGTCAGGCACTTCAGCCGCTTGGCCTCGGCCCGGAACTTGCCCAGCGACGGCGCCAGGATCCCGATCAGAATGCTGATGATCGCGATCACCACCAGCAGCTCGATCAGTGTGAACGCGCCGCCGCGCCGCGGATCGCGCCGTCGAACTCCATCCAAGGTTGGAACGAGGCCCACGTGGAAGCCCCTCCATTCAGGCAGTGCCGCGCTACCGCCCGGTTATAGCCGGCTCGCGGCCCGAGGGTTGCGGCCGGGCCAACACCCCGAACATCGGACGAATCGACCCCGGTGCATCACCCGCCATCGGGGCCCGACCGCAGCGAGCGGAAGAACGTCCGCAGCAACTGGGCGCACGACTCGGCCAGCACCCCTTCGACCGGCGCCACCCTGTGATTCAGCCGGGCGTCCTCGGTGAGCCGCATCAGCGAGCCGCAGGCCCCGGCCTTGGGATCCCGCGCCCCGTACACCAGCCGCCCGACGCGGGCGTTGACGATCGCGCCGGCGCACATCGCGCACGGCTCCAGCGTCACCACGAGCGTGCAGTCGTTCAGCCGCCAGTCCCCCACCGCCCGCGCCGCCGCTGCCAGCGCGATCAGCTCCGCGTGGCCCAGCGGGTCCTTGTCGGTCTCGCGCCGGTTGAACCCCTCGCCGAGCACCGCGCCGTCGGCCGTGCGGTACACCACGGCGCCCACCGGCACCTCGCCCAGCGTCGCCGCCAGCTCCGCCAGGCCCAGCGCGCGGCGCATCATCGCTTCGTCGGTCGCCGTCGGGGCGCTCGCCCCGCCGGGCGCTGGCGTGCCGGTCGGGCCGATCACTTCTTCGCCGGTTCCGCGGCCTTCTCACCCGGCTTGGGCGGGCCGCTGCGCACCGGCGGGTCCGGCAGCTGCCGCTTGGCGGGCAGGGCGATGCACGCCAGGTCGAGCACCGCGTACTGCGCCGGCTCCGGCATCGCCGCCAGCAGGTCCGCCATCGCCGCGATCTTCGCCGCGTCGGTCTTCGCTGCCGCCAGCGCCGACTCCTTGTCCGCCGGGGCCTCCACCGTCGCGCGCCCCTTGATCTCCTGCCAGCGGTTCGCGCACTCCAGCAGCAGGAAATCGAACTCGCGCATCGCCTCGAGCGTCAGCCGGCGGATGTTCACCCGCGCGATCGTCGGGCCGCTCTTGGACCGGTCGCCGCCCGAATCGTCGTTGATCTGCTTGCCCAGCGCCTGCGTGTAGTTCGTCACCGCCTTGTTCGCGGCCTCGGCCTCGCGCTGCGTGATCGCCCCCGTCGTTGACATGTTCTGGATGAGCCCAGGCTGGATCTGCAGCGCGCGCGTCGCGTCGCCGTAGCCCATCAGCTCGCCCAGGTTGTTGATCGTGTCCAGGCGCGGCAGCAGCCCGCGCAGCTGCAGCGCGTGCTTGCTGTTCCGCGCGACCACGCGCTGCATCAGCGCCCGCCGCTCAGCCGCCACCGCCTCGCGCTGCGAGCGTTTCGCATCGTCCAGCTTCATGGCCGCCAGCGCCGCTTCTTCCGTCGGCGTCATGATCTCCACAACCCGCCCGTTGGCGTCACGCTGCACCAGGTCCGGCGCGGGACCCTCCGGCGCGGGCGGCGGCGGGGGCGGCGGCGCCGCCGGACGCAGCGGCGGCTGGTACTCCGGCGTCGGCGCCGGCGCCGGGGGCGCGGGCACCACCACCTGCGCCGCCGCAACGCTCGCAACACCGATCACCCCGGCCGCCACGCTCATCACACCGGTCCGCTTCCATCGCATCGTTCCTGCTCCTGCACCCCGCCACGAATCCGTGCTCTCGACGCCCGCGCCGGCCCGGCCGCGAGGCCGTTGCCGGTCGGTGCGGTTCTGTCGTCAATGGTACCACCCGGCCCGCGTTCGGCCGCGGCCGGACGCAGGGACCTGGCTCACTTCCGGACCGTCGCTGTGTCGCCGGGAGCCGGTTCCCCGAGGCGCTTCACCAGGGCGGCGCGCTGCGTCGGAGTCAGCACCGCCATCACGCGCCGCATCACCGCCGCCTGCCCGTCGGCCGACGCGTCGCCGAACCCGTCCAGGTACGCGTCGGCCAGGATCGCTTCGATCGCCGTCCGCTGCTCCTGCGTCAGAGACAGGCCGTCGGTCAGACCTTCGGCGTCGCGCACGTGTTTGGCCGAGATCCGCGCGTACGCCCGGATCAGGTCCTCCGCCAGCACCGAAACCTGCTCGGACCGGATGAACTCACGGGGGTCGAACTGCCTCAGCGCGGCCTTCGCCCGGGCCGACTCCTCCTCGATCCGCGCCTGGAGGTACTCCTGCACGAGCCGGCGCAGCTCGGCTTTCTCCGCGTCGTCCATGAACGCCATCATCTCCTGTGCGGCCCCGGCGCGCCCGCGCAGCTCCTTGTGCCGGTCCCACAGCTCGCCGGCGATCCGGGTCACCTCCGCCTGCCTCCCCGCCTGGCGGGACTCGTGCAGCCGCACGACCGAGGCGATGTTCTCGCGGGTGAACCGGTCCATCGCCGACCGCATGTCGGCCACGATCCGCTCGGCCTGGCGCCGGCTTTCCGGGCGCAGCGTCATCGCCCCCACCGCCGCTTCGGCCGGAAGCACGGTCAGCCGGATGATCTGTCCCTTCTCGTCGCGACGCACAAGCGTCACGGGCGTGCCCGGACTGTCCGGCTTCGCCGCCGTCGCACCCTCCGCCGAATCCTGTTTCGGCGGTGCCGGCGGTTGCGGGCGCAACGATCCCCCGTCGCTCTTGCCGCCGCCCGGCTTCTCCTCGACCGGTTGCTGCTTGCCCCCGCGATGCCCGGGTTCGGGCGGAGCACCGAACACCGGCGCCGACGCCATCGTCGCCGCCGCGGCCAACGCGAACCACGCTGAAAGTCGGCCCTGCATCATCGATCTCCCATCGACCAATCGCCCGCCACGGATTGCTCCCGGCGGCCGCCAGCCTTCCCTCGCGTGCCGATGGGCGCGGCACCACCGCCCCCGACCGTCCATACGTCCCGTGCGCCGCCCGGTTTCCGCCCTCCCGAGGGCGATTCCTCGGGCACCCCCGGTTCGGGCCACCCCGGGTGTGATAACTTAGAGCCATGGAAACGTCCCGCGTCCCCACGGTGAGAACCAGGCCGCCAGGTCTGGACGACGACTTGTCTCCCGACGAACTCGCCCGCATCGCCCCCGGCACGCTCGAAGCCGGCAGGGTCTTCGCCCGGGAGAAGCCCCGCATCGCGCGGATGCTCGCCGAGGCCTGCGTGCTCCACGGCAGCTTCACGCTTCGCTCGGGCCGAACCAGCAGCTACTACATCGACAAGTACCTCTTCAGCACCCGCCCCGACGTGCTGCGCGAGCTCGGACCGGTCTTCGCGCTGCGCACCGAGTTCGTCGCTGCGCGAGCGGGTCGGCGCGCGGTGCGCCTCGCCGGCGCCGAGCTCGGCGGCATCCCGCTGGTCACCATCGCCTCGCTCGCCACCGGGCTTCCGAGCATCTTCATCCGCAACGCGCGCAAGGAGTACGGGACGTCCAAGCAGCTCGAGGGCGTCATCAACCGGGGCGACGGCGTCGTGTTCATCGAGGACGTCGCCACCACCGGCGGCCAGGCGCTCGAGGCCGTCCGCGTCCTGCGCGAGGCGGGCGCCGACGTGCTGGGCGTCGTCGCCGCCATCGACCGCCAGGAGGGCGCACGCCAGAACGTCGAGCGCGACAACCTGGTGTTCGACGCGCTGTTCACCAAGTCCGACCTCGGCGTCGGCGAGTGAACCCGCCGCGCACGATCATCGTCGGCGCCGGCGCCATCGGCGCGACCATCGCCCTGGCGCTGAAGGACCGCGCACCGATCACCGTCGCCGACGCCGACCCGGCCGTCCGCCGCTGCTTCGAGGGCCAGGGCGTCCCCGCGATCGCGCCGGACCGACTGCGGGACGCCGAAGCCGATCTCGCCGTCATCGCCACCCGGGCCGCCGCGCTGCCGGCCGTGCTGGCGGCGCTGCCGATCCGGACCGCGGCGCTCTGCGTTGCCAACGGCCTCAACTTCGGCGCGGCCGGTGCGCGCCCGCCGCACGCCGCGCCCGCGCGGTTCGGCTGCGTCGATTTCGCCGCCGACGCGCCCGAGCCCGGACGCCCGCGCATCACCCAGCCGGGCCGTCTCGTCATCCCCGACGACCTGCCCGGCGCCGCTTCCCTGGCCGGCGCGTTCGGCCCGGGCCCCGTCGCTCCGCTGCTTACGAACGACGCCGTCGGCCACGTCTGGTCCAAGGCGGTCCTCAACGCGTCGCTCGACCCCGCCGCGGCGCTGTGCGGTCGGACCATCGGTGGCGCATTCGCCCACCGCCCCGCCTTCCTGCTCATCCGCCGGCTGCTGCGCGAAGCCGTCGCCGTCGCTCGCGCCGTGGGTGTCACGCTCCACCCCGTCCGCGGCACGCGCCACGACACCATGATCCGCGCCTTCCACGCGCCCCTGATCAACCGCGTCGCCGCGTTCGCCGCCGCACGCCAGGCGGCGCACGTCGGCAGCACCATGCTCGCGGACCTTCGCGCCCGACGCCCGACCGAATGTCCGTACCTCTGCGGGGCGATCGCCGCGGCCGCGGCCGCGGCCGGGCGCGCCGAACTGGCTCCCACCCACCGCCGCACCGATGCGCTGTTCGCCGAGTTGCTCGCCACCGGCCGCCCGCCCACCGACGCCGACCTTCGCGCCCTGCTCTCCTGAGCCGACGAAGCCCGTTCAGCCGGTCGGCGCCGCGGCGCGATCGCGGCACCACGACGCCAGATCCGCCAGGCCCTCCTCCCAGCCGATCCGCGGCGCGTAACCGAAATCCGCCGCGGCCCGCGTCGGATTGAACCTCCGGCTCGTCATCGCGTTGCGCACGCCGAAGTACGCCAG
>JAEUIX010000047.1 GCA_016794945.1 Phycisphaerae bacterium | reverse complement strand
CCACGACCGAAGCGCGACGCTGGGGCCCACGGCGCTCAAGCGGGCCACGCTGGCTATGTTCCAGCGCAACGCGGTGATCGCCGCGGGGAACACCGTGGCGTCTGGGCAGTCCGGTTCGGCGGCGGCGCTGGTGGCGCGGATCGAGGACCTGGCGTGGTCTGCGCGGGTGGACCCGATGGTGCGTGAAGCGGCGCGCGCCGTGCTGGAACGGCTCAATGCGCCGGGGCCGAGCGCTGCACGACCCATAGGGCCAGCCGGGCCAGGGCGACGATCCCGAGCCCGGGCCAGACCCAAGCGCCGTCGCGCCAGATGAACGCGGCGAAGTAGCACGGGCCGGCGGCGGCGACTGCCGCGGCGAACAGCAGAAGGGCGATGGGCGCCGGGGCGCCGCCGGGTGCCGGCCGTGCGCAGACGACCAGGGCGACGTAGGCGGGGAAGACAAGACCGTAGAAGCCCATGAAGCCGCGGTACACCGCTTCGCCGAGGGTGAGGGTACCGACGAGCGCGTGCGGATCGAACAGCGGCGTGGCGCAGATGGCCAGGACAGCGACGGCGGGGGCCCACGTTGCCGGGGGCGCCGCTGCGGCGCGCCTGGACTCTCCGGCGTGCACGCCGATGGTGAACAGCAGCTGCGGGAGGATGTGAAGCGCGATCACCAGGAGCAGCACGGTGGAAGCCTGGTTGTCGCGCAGGGCGCGGAAATCGGTGAGGGCGGGCAGGTAGAGCAGCGTGCCGCCGATCATGGCGAAGAACAGCACGCCGAAGCCGATGCCGAATGCGGTGCGGGGCTCGTGGCTGTCGCGACAGACCCGGAGGAACGTCGCGTCGAGATAAGGGCAGAGCGCGAAGCCGAAGAGGCACGATGCTGCGATTGGCCAGAGTCCGGACTCCGGCGGGCGGTCGAACGCCAGCGGCGGAGTGCCGACGGTCGAGAGGTAGGCCGCGAGCGTCGCGGCGGAGGCGGCCCAGAGCACCATCGCGACGGTGCGGGTCGCGCGATCGGACACGCCGCGAACGACGGCGGGCAGCAGGAGCAGGGCTGGGGCCGCGCGGGCCATAGGCTGGTCGGGGGCGGCAACCGAGACGAGCCAGCAGGCGAAGTAGACCTGGAACGCGATGGTGACCGCGGAGAAGGCGCGGATGGCGCCGGCGTGCCGGGCGAGGAAGGCTCCAGCGCGGTCCGGGCCACCGACGAACCAAGCCGTGGCCGCGGCTCCGAGGACGTTGGGCACCGCGAAGGCGGCGAAGGCCCAGGCTCCGTAGTCCCGCACGAGGATGATCGGCAGGAACATGCCGATGCACCAGGTCCAGGAGCAGGCGAGGTAGGCGCTCCAGCCGAGGGTGGTAAGCCAGTTGGGTCTTTGGCCGGCCGGTGACACGGGGCGGAGTGTACCGGGCGGGCGCGGCACTCGGCCGCGGAGGCTCAGCCGGGTCCGGGCGCGGGCTCGGAGGCAGGCTCGACGGGCTCGGCTTGCTTGACGCGGGAGCGCCGGGCCTTGCGGGCCTCGTGCAGGGCCTTGGGTGTGACGTGGAAGGTGGCGCGGCACTTGCCGACGCGGACCTCGCGCCCGAGGCCGCGGGTGGGCAGGGACTGGACGATGTCCATATCGATGTCGAAGTTGAACTCGCGGCCGGTGGCGAGCTCGGCGTCGAGGTCGCCCTGGGCTGTGATGCGGTAGGTGGCCGGTCCGTAGCAGGGGCGGAGGAACTTGTAGGTGAGCTCCTTGCAGACGACGGTGTAGTCGCCGCCGCAGCGGCCGTAGATGTACATGCCGCCGGCGATCTCGGAGTTGGCCAGGAGGCTGGCGCCGGCCATGGCGTTGTACCAGTTGCGGTTGAAGCGGCGGAACGGCAAGACGGCCGAGAAGGTCTTGTCGTCGACGCGCTTGATCTTGATGCCGGAGCGGAAAGCGTACGGGAGCCAGATCATCGACCCGAGACGGTGGAAGAAGGTGCTGCGGCTGGTGAGGCGGCTGAACGCGGCCTCGAACGAGTCCATGAACTTGCGCTTGCGCTTGACCGGCGCCGGGACGGCGCTGGGGGCGCGGTCCGGGTGGCGCTCGGGCAGGGGCTGCGGAGCGTGCTCTGGGCTGAACGCGGAGGAACTCATCGGGTGTGGCGAATGCTATCCGTCGTGGGCGGAGGGCTGGGCGGGCGTCAGCGGACCAGGTCGAACCAGCCCTTGGAATTGCGGCGGACCGTGCAGAGGGGCTGGCCGGGCTCGTGGTCGAGGCACAGGAGCCAGTTGCGGTCGGCCGCCTCGTTGAGCAGCCAGGTGCGGCTGACCCTGGAGGTATAGGGCTCGACGTCGTAGCCGAGGCTGTAGGCGGCGCCGAGGTGCCAGGCGGTGGGCATGACATCGGGCACGAACACCACCGAGCGGCCATCGGGCCCCAGGAAGCGTGTGGCCTGTTGGCCCCAGGTGTGTCCCGGCACCAGGAAGACGAACACGCCGGGGTAGACCTCGGTTTCGCGGGCCGGCTGGGGGATGAGCGGGGGCTGGTCGCGGTCGGGGATGAGGCCGGGCGCAAAGGGCGGGGGAGACTCGACCAGGCGCAGGTTCGGGCGGATGGGCTCGAGGTGGTCGGCGAAATAGGTACGGGTCATCACCGAGCGACCGGCGACGGCGTCGAGCCACTCGCGGCGCTGTGCGACGATCTCGGCGTCGGGGAAGGACCGTCTCACCGCGTGGTCGGGGCGGCTGGCCGCGAAGGCCGAGGCGGGGCCGGTCCAGTCCGGCGACTCGCCGGGGCGGGCCAGGCGGGTGAGGCCGCCGGCATGGTCGAAGTGAAGATGGGAGACGATGGCGGCCTGGATGTCGGCGGCATCGCAGCCCGCTTCGTGGAGCGCGTCGAGGACACAGCGGCGCTCCATGGCGAACAGA
>JAEUIX010000185.1 GCA_016794945.1 Phycisphaerae bacterium | reverse complement strand
GGTGAAGACCGCCGTGGAGAAGGGCCTGCCGCCGCCCGGCCCCGGCAGGACGCCGCCTTCCATGCGCTGCTGAAGGAACAGGCCGCCCAGGACCATCTTCGCCGTGCTCACCGCGGCGGTCGCGTGCGGCTTGGACTCCGGCGTGAACCAGAACGTCAGCGACACGTCCCAGGTGCCCTCCAGCGCCGCCAGACGGGTGAACTCAACCTGGTCGGCCATGGGGCTTCGGTCGGTCGGCGGCGCCGGGGTCGCAGGACCGTCGGGGCCGGGCGCGCGGACGGGGCGGGGCGCATCGGCCGGCTGCGCCGACAGCAGCGAGATCACGGCGGCGGTGGTGAGCAGCGGGGCGAGCATGGTCGTCTCCGGGGTGGCGATGCCGGCGGGCGGCGCGGCAGCGGAGCACCGCCCCGTGCCTTACTCCGATGTGGCCCGACGTGCGGGCTGCGGGGAAGTGGGGTAACCCCCCACCGTGAATGTATACGGGCTGCCGCCCGGCACCGTGGCGTCGTGATACTCGGCGACCAGCTTGGCAACTTCACCGGTCAGGTCTTCGATGAACGCGGCGCGGTCCTCCGCGCTGGCAAACCGCACGCCCACAGAGAACGCGCACACCGGTGGTTCATCACCCGGCCGGCCCGCGGCGTCGCGCAATTCGGCGGCGTCGCGTATGGTCCGCGCGGCTGATTCCATCAGACGGGCGGCGGTGGAGCGGTCCTGGACCGATGGACCGCCGGGGTTGCCGGCGCCCAATTCGCCCAGGATCGCGGGGTTGATGAGGTAGGCGCCGGCGGTCGCACGGTAGAGCCGCTCGACGCAGTTGCCCCGGCGCCGCTCATCCACTGCCTCCACGAGCCCGGCCTTCTCGAGCGTGCGCAGGTGGTAGTTCACCAGTTGGCGGGGCTGCCCCATGAGCCGCGCTGCGGCCGCCGCGGACTGTGCGTGCCCGCCGGCGATCAGGCCGTGGAGTTTCAATCGCACGGGATCCATGAGCGCCGAGACCTGCTCCATGGAATCGAGCACGCAGAGGGCCTGGCTCATACGCGGAGCGTACACCGACAGGTTTCACTTTCAAGAATCCACATCTATTCGGTACCCGCGGGTCAATTGCTGGCGTGCAGTACAGTTTCGAGCCGATTTCACGGGCAATGCGCTCGATCCGGATCGCATTTCGAGGCTTCTGGCCTGGGTTCAAGCCGGAGGAGTTCTGGCAATGGCGACCCTATCTGACCACCCGCTACCGATTCGTGGTCGATGAGATCGCCCCCGAGTTGGTCATCTGCTCGGTCTTCCCCGATCCGCGCCCGGTACCCCGCGGTGCGGTCCGAGTGTTCTACAGCGGCGAGTGGGTCGAGCCGGACATGGACCAGTGGGACTGGGCCATCACGTTCTGCCACCTCGACCATCCGCGGCATTTGCGCGAGCCGCTGTGGGTGCCGCACCTGCACCGGACGGGGCTGGGCTGGGAAGGCCTGATCCGCGCCGCAGGACTGCCGGACGTGCCCGTGCCGGAGCGGTTCTGCGCGTTCATCTACTCCAACGAGGTGCCGCGGCGGAACGCGGTGTTCGACCTGCTGAGCCGGTACAAGCGTGTGGACGCGCCGGGGCGCTGCCGCAACAACATGCCGCCGATCGGGCCCGACCCGACGGCCAAACTGGCCTTCATCGCGCGCTACAGATTCGTGTTCGCGTTCGAGAACCGGTCGGCGCCGGGCTACGCCACCGAGAAGCTGGTGGACCCGCTGCTGGCGCGAACGGTGCCGTTGTACTGGGGTGATCCTCTCATCGGCGAGACGTTCGACAGGGGGAGTTTCCTGGACCGCGGCGCGTGCGCCAGCGACGAGGAGTTCGTCGAGCGGATCGTCGCGCTCGACCGCGACGACGCCGCGTACCGGTCCGTGCGGTCGCGCCCCTGCCTGCTCGGCAACGCCGTGCCGCCGGCGCACGCCGACGGCGCGAGCCTGGCGTGGTGGGACCGGGTGCTGGCGGGCGCGGGCGAACTACGATCGGACGATGCCGTTTTCGCCGATCAGCGAGATCCTGGAGGACCTGCGCGCCGGGCGCATGATCGTGCTCACGGACGATGAGCACCGCGAGAACGAGGGGGACCTGGTGCTCCCGGCGGAGTTCGTGACGCCCGAGGCGATCACCTTCATGCTGCGCGAGGCCAAGGGGTACCTCTGCCTGTCGATGACCGAGGCGGATTGCGACCGGCTCGACCTGCACGCGCAGTCGGCGGTGAACACGACGGTGCGCGGCACGGCGTTCACGGTGAGCGTGGACCTGCACCCGCGCCACGGCGGAACCACGGGCGTGTCGGCCAGGGAACGGGCCAGGTGCATCCGCATGATGGCCGACCCGGCGACCGGTCCGGCGGATTTCGTGCGGCCCGGGCACATCAACCCGCTGCGCTCCCGCGACGGCGGCGTGCTGGTGCGCACGGGGCAGACCGAGGGCTCGCTGGACCTGTGCCGTCTGGCGGGGCTGCAGCCGGCCGCGGCGATCATCGAGATCATGCGCGACGACGGCGAGATGGCCCGGGTGCCGGACCTGGAACGGTTCTGCGCTGCGCACGGGCTGAAGATGTGCTCGGTGGCGCAGATCATCCAGCACCGGCTGGCGCGCGAGCGCCTGGTGCGCCGGATGGAACCGGCGTCGGGCACGCCGCTGCGCACGGCGCTGGGGGAGTTCAACCTCGTCGCGTTCGAGAGCGTTGTGGACCCGCTTCCCCACATCGCGCTGACCGTCGGCGGCGTGGGCTCGCTCGGAGCCGACGGCCGACCGGTCGAGCGGGCGGAGCCCACGCTGGTCCGCATGCACCGGCGCAACCTGCTGGGCGACCTGTTCCTGGACCTGGCATCGGGCGCGACCGGCGCCGGAGGCTCCATGCTGCACGAATCCATGCGGATGATCCAACGCGCCGGCGCGGGCGCGGTGGTCTACCTCCGCCCCGAGGGCGACGGCCCGGCCCTGGCCGAGCGGCTCAACGCGATCCGCAGGTCGTCCGGTCCGGTCCGCGGCGGCGACGACCCGGAATTGTCGCGGGGCGACTCCGCCCTGGCGGCCGCGGTGCCCCGGGACATGCGGCAGTTCGGCATCGGCGGGCAGATCCTGCGGGAACTGGGGCTCTCGCGTCTGCGGCTCATCACGCGCCACGCCACCGAGCTGCCCGGGCTCGACGCGTTCGGCCTGTCGATCGTCGAGCGGGTGTCGCCCGGCGCGTAGGCGGGCCGCTCACGCGGCCGCGGCATGGGGCGGCCGGCGCGCCCAGCGTGCGCAGAGGTCGATGAGTTCTTCGCGGGGGATCGGCTTGGCGGCGTAGGCGTTGCACCCGGCGGCGAGGCAGTGCTCGCGGTCTCCGGCCATCGCGTGGGCGGTCAGGGCGACGATGGGGATGTCGCACCCCGCGGCGCGCAGGGTTCGGGTAGCGCCGTGCCCGTCGAGTTCGGGCATCTGCACGTCCATGAGCACGAGGTCGAACGGCGCGGGTCGGCGTGCGACCGGGCGTTCGGCCCCGGCCGCGACACACACCGCGTCGACCGCCTGCCGGCCGTTCGCCGCCAGCGTGACCAACGCTCCGGCCAGCGTGAGATGGTGCCGGATGAGCCGCTGGTTGTCCGGGCCGTCCTCCGCAACGAGGATGCGCAGCCCGGCCAGCGGAGCGCCAGCGTGGGCGGCCGGGCGGGCGTCGGGGCTCGCCCGCTCGGTCTGGTCCGCGGGGGCGGGCCGAGCGGCGATCCGGGCGGTGAAGGTGCTGCCGGCCCCCGGAGTGCTGACCAGGGTGATGTCGCCGCCGAGCATGCGGGCAAGGGCACGCGAAATGGTCAGGCCCAGCCCGGTTCCCCCGAAGCGACGGGTGATGCTCGCGTCGGCCTGGGTGAACGGGCGGAACAGGCGATCGGTTTCGGCCGGCTCCATGCCGATGCCGGTGTCGGCCACGTCGATGCGCAGCACGTCGCCCGGTTCGGCCGCCAGCGCGACGCGCACGGCCCCGCCGTCGGTGAACTTCAGCGCGTTGCCGACGAGGTTGACGACGATCTGCCGGAGGCGGATGGGGTCGCTGAGGATCAGGCGTGGAACATCCCGGCCGATGTCGCACTCGAAGCGCAGGCCCTTGGCCTCGGCGCGCGGCGCCAGCAGCGCCATCGCGTCGCGCACGACCGCGACGGGGTCGGTCGAGATCGACTCGACGCTGAACCGCCCCGACTCGATCTTCGATACGTCGAGCACGTCGTTGATGATCGACAGCAGGTGCTCGCCGTTGCGGCGAATGGTCGCCGCGGCGTCGGCGGCGACTGGGTCGTCGGCGTTCAACAGGTCGATGAACCCCAGGATCGCTGTCATGGGCGTGCGGATCTCGTGGCTCATGTTGGCCAGGAACTCGCTCTTGGCCCGGCTGGCCGCCTCGGCCCGGTCTCGCTCTCGGCGCAGCGCCTCGGCCTGGGCGTCGCGCTCGATCGCCACCGCGGCGAGGTTCGCCGCCGCGCGCACGACGGCGATCTCCTGCTCGTCCGGGGCCCCCGGGCGGGTGCGGTAGACGCCGAAGGCCCCGAGCACGCGCCCGTCCGACGCACCGATCGGCTCCGACCAGCACGCCGCCACCCCGTGCCGCGCAACCAGCGCCCGCACCGGTTCCCAGCGCGGGTCACTGGCCAGGTCGGCGCACACCACACGGCTGTTGGTCGCGCACGCACCGCCGCATGAGCCCGCGCCCGGGGCGATCACCACGCCGTCGACGGCGCGGTTGTACTCCGCCGGCATGCTGGGGCCGGCGCCGAAGCGCAGGCGGCCGTCCGGGCCCGCCAGCACGATCGTCACGAGCCGCCCCGGCAGCCGCTCCTCAACGACCAGCGCCAGCCGCGCCAGAACCTCCCCCAGCGGCCGACCGCGCGCCAGGCACTCCAGCGCGGCCCGCTGGCCCGTTTCAAACCGCTCGGCGGCCACGCGCTGCGTGATGTCCACCATCACCCCGCGCAGCGCAGGACGGCGCGAACGCGACCCCGACACGTTCACCAGATCGTCGATCCACACCACCGAGCCGTCCGCCGCCAGCACACGGTACTGAAACCGGTGGTCGTTGCCCAACTGCGACTGCGCCGCGCAGAATCGGATCGCATCCTCACGGTCCAGCGGGTGCAGGATTCCGTGCCAGAAGCGCGGCTTGAACCAGTCGGCCATCGGGTACCCGAGCCGGGCCGCCTGGGGCGAGACGTAGGTGAAGCACTCGCTGTCGACGTCGTACTCCCAACTGATCACGGCGGCGCCCTCGACCAGGGCGCGCATGGTGGATTCGTCGCGGGCCGTGCGTTCCTCGGCGAGCGTGCGCTCGGTGACGTCGGCCGCGGTGAGGATGAAGCCGTCGGCGTCTGCCGAGCCGGGCGATTCGCCGGCGTGCACCGGGCGGACCTCGACGTCGAGCCACAAGGCCCGACCGTTCGCATCGGCGGTGGCGAGGTTGGCGCGGCCGGCGCGCCGGAACTTGACGGCGTCGCGCAGGGCGCGGGCCCCCGAGGTGCCCGGGCGCGGGCCCGCCAGAACCTCGGCGGCGGGCCGGCCTCGGACCGATTCTCCGTCCCGACCGGTGATCGAGACGAAGGCATCGTTGACCCAACGGACGCGGCCCTGACCGTCGGCGATGAGCACGGCGTTGGCGGTGTGCCGCGCCACCATCGACAGCCGCGCCAGCTCGGCGTTGGTGCGGCGCAGGCGCGCCAGCGCGGGCAGCACGACCCCCGCCAGCAGCACCGCCAGAACGATCAGCAGCCCGGTGTCGACCAGCGGACGCCAGGCCGGGGAGACGCCCGCGGCTTCGAAGAAGGACAGCACGCTCATGGCGACGATCGCCCCGGCGCACCCCATCGCGGTGGTCCAGAGCGCGCGATGCCTGCGGACCAGCGCGGCGGGATGGTGAGAGGGTTCGGTGCGCATCGCCCGGTTTCCGTAAACGCCGACAGCACGTATCGGACCGACTCGGCACAGGATTCGGCCACGGCCGAGGGGAATTGCCCTCCCACGGAACTGCCGCCGCGGGGTCGGTGAAGTCGGTCCGGAGGGGCGCAAGAACGGCCGCCGGAATGATGCCAGGCACGGGGATCATGAGCAGTCGGTTGCTGGCTCACGCGGGTCGCCATTGGGGGAACCCCGAGTTTTGCGCTTTCCACCAAAATCGACGTGGAATGGCGCCATGGTCAGTTTGGACTTTGATAGGATCTCATCGTCGAGTGGATCGGGGCGTTCCCGACCGTTCGGCGGCGACGGGCGAGCCGACAGGCGGGCGCCGGGGCGGGCGCCTTCGTGATCGGCGCGACGGCGAGATCCGGAACTGGTCACAGGAGTTCAGGCATGAACGGCAAGTGCGCGTACTGGTGTTCTTTGGCGGCGGCGATGGTGGCGGGCGGCGTGATCGCGATGGCCGCGGTTGACCCGAAGGACCCCAAGGCCCAGCCCGGCGGCGACAAGCCGGCGATGTCGCCACAGGAGCAGGCGATGATGGAGGCGTGGGCGAAGTACGCCACCCCCGG
>JAEUIX010000179.1 GCA_016794945.1 Phycisphaerae bacterium | reverse complement strand
AACCACGGTCGTCGCCCACGCCTTCCCCGCCTTCTACGGCTGGCTCACCACACCGAGCACCCAGTACGCCGATCAGTCGCTCAAGTTCTCCGCCGTCACCGCCGCTCGCACCGCCGAGAATCAGAACAACCCCAAACGCGGCAACAACCCCCGGAACCGCTGAACCTCCGCGGCGTCAGTTGGCCGGGCCGAACCAGTCCGGCCGCGGCATGAACGTGTAGTCGCCGGTCGTGTTCAACACGCCCGGGGGCACCATGAACAACCCGCCGACGTGCAGGTCGTAGAACAGAAGGTTCGCCGCAGCGGCCTTCCGGCCGTACCAGCGGTGCCCCCGGTCGCCGCCCTCCTGGTGGTTGTAAATCGGGTGCGGCCCGAGCACCCAGGTCTTGGTCGGTGTCACGACCAGCGGCGTCCGGCCTCCTGCGGGCGGAATCAGCGTCGCGAACTGCTCGCCCTGCAGGCCGTGATCGTTCAGCGTGTACGACGATCCGACCAGGTCGTACATCGACGCCACAGGTCCCAGGCCCGGAACGACCCCGCCGAGGTCGCACGGCGAGCGGTACACCTCGAGCTCGCACGTTCCAGGCTCGCTGTCGGGCGGCACCGCTCCCAGTTCGAGGTACCGGTTCAGCGGCCTTCGCTCCGCCCCGTATTGATCGATCCCATAGGCCGGCAGCGAGCCCTTCTTGCCGCCGAACAGCGCGCCGATATTCGCCGTCTGACCGCCGCCCACGGGGATGCGAACCTGCGGCAGCGTCTGCGGATAGTCGTTCTCGTACAGGGCCAGGGCCCGCCCCAGTTGTGACAACCGGGCGGCGCACGCCGCCGTCCTGGCCGCCAGGCGCGCCGAGCCCAGCGCCGGGAGCATGATCCCAACCAGCAGGGCGATCACCGCGATCACCACCAGCAGTTCAATCAGCGTGAAGCCGCGACGCCGCGTCGGGGCTACGCGTTGCTCCACCTCCAGCAGCAGCCCGTCGCAGGCCCCGTCCAGCATCGCGTACACCTCGTCGAAGTGCTCCGGCCCGCCGGTGTACGGATCCGGCACCTCCGCACGCCCGCCGCCAGACTGGAACTCCATCATCAGCCGCAGGCGGTCGCGCGGCGCGCCGTGCGCTACCAGCGCGGCCTCGTTGTGCCGGTCCATCGCGATGATCAGATCGAATGTTCCGAAGTCGCGTTCGGGGTTCAGCTGGCGCGCCACGTGGTTGATCGGCACCCCGTTCTTCCGAGCCACCGCGATCGTCCGCGCGTCGGCCGGGCCGCCCACGTGCCAATGCCCCGTGCCGCACGACTCGATCACCACCGCGTCGGCCAGGCCACGCGCCCGCGTCTTGTGACGGAAGATCGCCTCGGCCAGCGGCGAGCGGCAGATGTTCCCCAGGCACACGAACAGCACGCGCACGCTCAGCTCCATCGGTTCACCCATCGTTCACCGCCATGACCGCCGCCTCCACGTCGACCCCGTATCCCGAACTCGTCCCGCCCGTGATCGCCCGCTCCCACAGAACCCCCACCTGCCCGACGAACGCCGAACGAGCCGACCGTGTGCGCCAGTCGTCCCGGAGCGTGCCGCCCGTGGCCGCGCGCCGTGCCGAATCCAGCGCCAGCGGCAGCATCGGCCGCGCCACGTCCACGAAGATCAGCGACCCGCAGAGCAGCTCGGGTCGCGCGCCCAGCACCTCGCGCGACACGCCGCAATCCTGCGCGATCACCGGAATCCCCGCCGCGCACGCCGTCGCCGCCAGCACCACGCCTCCCATCGGCCTGTCGGCCGCCAGGGCGCTCGTCGCTCCGTCCAGTCCCCACAGCACCAGGTCCGCCGCCGGCATGGCCCCGCTCTGGGGCCCGTCGTACCGCACCAGCTCGAACGTCCGCCCCAGCGCCCGCACGTAGCGCGCCGCCCGGCGTTGCGACGAGCCCGCCGCGGGCATCAGCCCCACCGCCCGCGCGCCGCCGAAACGCAGCGTTCCCATGAACACCGCGAACGCTTTGGCGTCCAGCGTTCGCACCGGGTCGCCTGCATGCAGCACCACGAGCTCATCCTGCCCGATGCCAAGCGCGCTCCGCGTCTGAGCCCGTCGGTGCTCCCACCCGTCCACCTCCAGGCGCGGCACGTCGCAGGTTGCGGCTTCCACGCGCACAGCGCTCCACCGCTCGGCCAGCGATCGGCTCCAGCACGCCACCTCGGCGCCGCTCATCGCGGCGTCCACCCGCAGTTCGTCGGGGCCTTGCCCGCGCCCGGCCGTCGGCCCGTGCGGCAGGACCGCCGCGCGAGCCGCCTCCGGCCCGAACGCCGCACGGGCCAGGCTCAGTCCCTCGATCGACCAGCAGTGCACCACATCCGGCCCCACCCCCGCCCGCACACGGTCAGCCATCAGGCGACGAAGCGGACCCGTTCCGAGCTCCGCCAGCCCCCGACGAACCGTGACGCGACCGTCGATGCGAACGCCCACGCTCGCGGCCAGCCGCTCGTCGGCGCTCGACCCAACCAGCCAGACCTCCTGCCACGCCGCCGCCTCTCGCTGCAGCGCGACGCACCCCAGGCACCCCTCTTCCCCCGCGTGCGACGGGTCCAGCAGGTGCAGCACCCGCCGCCGCCCCGGCATGGGCGCCGTCCTCAACGAAGCAGCCATGGCAACAGCGCTCAGGTTCACGCGTGGATCACAGCCGGCCTACTTGCTCAGCCGCGACGAATCGCGGATCTCGTTCGAAGCGTCGTAGAACATCCGCCCGAGCGCCCGCCCGGTCCAGCGCGCCAGGTCCTGATACGCCGTGGTCAGCCCGGCGCTGGTGGTGGGGGGCGAACCGGTCTGCACCGGCACGCGGATCACCAGGTTGTAATACTCGTCGCCCGCGTCCGGCACCGGGAACAGCCGCGAATCGGTCTCCACGTCGATCACCTTGACCCGCAGCGACGCAACAGGCGCGTACGTCTGTCCGTCCTCCGAAAGCACGAAACGCTCGACCACCGCGTACACCACGGTCTTGGCCTGCACCGCCTGACCGACTTCGACGATGCCCAGCGGCCGGCCCGACCGTTCCGCCGCGATCACGGTCTGCACCCGGCGCGACTGCACCATGTCCTTGACCGCTCCGTTGGCCAGCATGTCCTCCTCGGCCACTCGGCCGATGATCTCGCGCGTCGACCGCGTCGGCACCTGGTTCGCCCTGTCGTCCACGAACACCACGGCCGTCTTCTCGGGGTCGAGCCGGAACACCGCCGGGGTCGCCTCCGGCCCGACGAGGAAGTACCCCGCCGGCCCCAGGATGTTGCACCCCGCCAGCAGCACCAGCGCCGCCAGCACCACAACCGCCGCCGCTCCGGACGCCTTCCGACTGTTCATGGTCAATACTCGATGATGTTCTTCTCGTCGTGCCTGTAGAACAGCCACGACGCCCGATCGATGAACCGCCTGGACAACTCAGTGTTGACCGCCGCCCGCGGCAGATCCGCCGGACCGTACCCGCCGCGATCCGGGAACTTCACCTGCAGCGCCTTGTTGTACGCCTGCTCGTCCGGCACGACCGACTCCGCCTCGTACACGCTCACCGACCCTGCCGCCACCCCCTGCCACAGGTACTGGTTCCCCGGGTCGTTCAGGCGGTACTCCGTCAATTCCACCACCACCAGCCGCTCGACGCCCAGCGCCTTGGCCAGTTCGCTCGGCGGCATCGTGCTCCATCTGGGATGGTTGAAGGTGTAGCGCAGGACGTCCTCTCCGGGAACGAACGCCGACCCGCCCGCGAACTTCGCCAGCCGATCGGCGATGTCGCGCGTCAGCCGCGCGATCACCGCGGCGTGATCCGCCTGGATCACGCGGTCGGCCAGCACCACCACCGCGAACGACTTGCCCGTGAGGCCCGCGTACTCGGCCTCGACGGTCGTCGATCCCTGGCGGCGCGACGACTCGGCCATCACGCCCGCCAGTTCGCCGATGGCGCACCCGCCGATCCCCGCCCCTGCGCACGCCGCGAAGAGAAGTCCCCCCGCCCATCGCACTCGGTTCGTCCGCCAGCGTCCGATCACGGTCCGGCTCCTGCCCGCTTGCGCGGTCACCCTTGCGCTTCCCACGTGCCCATCACCCAGCCCCACGACGCCAGCCACGCGCCGGCGGTGATCCACAACACCCGTGGCGACAGGAGTTTACCGCAGATCGGTCCCGTCCGGTGACCCAGAACCGCGATCCCCCCGGCCACCCAGAAACCCCCTGCCAGCGCCAGGGCCCCGGCCAAGCCCATCGGTTGAGTGCGCAGCGACGCCAAGAGGTCCCCGTGGCACGCGTGCGCAAACGCCGTCGTCATCCCGCACGTGGGGCAGGGCGCTCCGGTCGCCGCGAGCCACCCGCACATCGGCATGCCCAGCTGCCGGTGCGTCCCGTGGCCGGAAGGGTCCGGCGTCAGCCGATTCCCGGCCACCAGCCCGGCCAGGCACGCCAG
>JAEUIX010000160.1 GCA_016794945.1 Phycisphaerae bacterium | reverse complement strand
TTCGATCCCGAGAGCCATCTCAAGCCGTTCCTGACCCCGCGACCGGGGCTGCAGAGCGGGCTGATGATCGCCCAGTACGCCGCGGCGGCGTGCGTGAACGAGATGATCGGCCTTGCCACGCCGGCGAGCGTGTCGAACATCTCCACGTGCGCGGGCATGGAGGATTACAACTCGTTCGGCCCGCGCGCGGCGGCCAAGGCATCGCGAGCGCTGGAGCTGGCGCGCCGGGTGGTGGCGATCGAACTGATCTGCGCCGCCCAGGGCGTCGAGGCGCACCGCCCGCTGAAGTCGGGACGGCTGGTCGAGCGGGCGATCCGGACCGTGCGCTCGCGGGTGCGGCCGCTGGATGCCGACCGCGAACTGACGCCGGACATCGAGGCCGTGGCCGAACTGATCGCCGATGGGGCGTTCGCGCCGGACGCGTAACAGCTCGCGGCGAGCGGACGCCCGGCACGCCCGCGTCGCGGCAATGGCCCCGCTCGGATTCGAACCGAGGACCAAGGGATTATGAGTCCCCTGCTCTAACCGCTGAGCTACAGGGCCGCGGCGGAGGACAGGATACCTCCCGGCCGGCGGGCGTTACCATGTGGTCATGGCCGTGCGCAGCGGGATCCTGTTGACCGTGCTTCCCTTCGGGTTCTTGGGCGCGTGTTCCGGGCCCGCTCAATCGCCGCTGCTGGTCGAGGTACAGGGCGGGGAAGGACAGCCGATCGTCGGGGCCTTCGTGCAGTGCAGCCCCAGCAACCCGAGGCACCCGTTGCGGATCAGCGACCTGTTCGCCTCGGACCAGGAACCGGGCGCGTGGGTCCGCACCGACGCCGACGGGCGAGCGGTGATCCAGGCCTACGACGAGCACCCCGCGGCGATCGTGGTGATCGCGCCCGGCTTTGCCGCGTGGCAGCGCCACTTCGACGCCCACCCGTCCAGAACCGGCGGAACGTGGCTTCCCGCCGAGGGGGTTCCGGCCGGGTCCGCCGACGCCGACGAGCCGCGGATCAGCGTTCGCTTCGGCAGGCCGTGACGGGTCGCCGGCCGCTCGAGACGTGCAGCCGATACACAGGCCATGGTCATCGGCTTGGATCTCGACGACACCATCACCCGTCATCCGGCGTTCTTCGCGTGCATCGCCTCTGCCCTCCGCGCGGCGGGCCATCGGGTGCTGGTCGTCACGCACCGCGAAGACCCGAACGACGCGCTGCGGACTCTGAACGATCTCGGCGTAGCCCACGATGCGGTCATCTGTCCGCGTCCGGGCGACCGCGCCCGGCACGGGCTGGCCTGGAAGGCGGCGGTCTGCCGCGAACAGGGCGTGAGCGTGATGTTCGAGGATTGTCCTGAGACCGTCCGAAACATCGGGCCCGAGACCGTCTGCTTTGTCCCCTTTGACCCGGACTGGCACCGGCTGGAGCCGAGGGTGCCCGGCGGCTGAACGTCCCCGGCTGGATTCGAACCAGCGACCGACGGATTAGAAATCCGTTGCTCTATCCGGGCTGAGCTACGGGGACTTGCCCAGAGTCTATCGGCCGAAATCGCATCGCCGGCCCCTCGGGCTCGCCGCGGGCTGCCCGGCGGCGAACAATCCGACGTGCCCTCCCCGACGCCTTCGCTGGCGATGCACCTGGTCAAGCCCGACGCTTCGCGTCCCGGCCCCGGCGCGGATGTCCATGACCCGGCCTCGACGAGGGACCCCTCTCCCCCCCCACTGCCCCCGTTGCCATCGGCCCCCGGCCCGGAGCATGACCGCCCTTCCGTCCGTCGCCTGATGGCGGTCATGGAGTTGACCAAACCTCGGATCACCCGCCTGGTCACCATGACCAGCCTGGTCGGTTTCGTGCTCTCGTTGCGGATTCGCACCGGTACGCACACCAACGCCGACCTGGCCGTGGCTGCGCTGGGTTGCGGGCTGGGCACCTACCTGTCCAGCGCCGGGGCCAACGCGCTGAACCAGTGGCTTGAGCGCGTGCGCGATGCCCGCATGCGCCGCACCGCCTTGCGACCGCTGCCCACCGGGCGGCTGACTTCTGGCGGCGCCTTGGCGGCGGGCCTGGCGCTTTCGCTCGTGGGCGTGGGCCTGCTGTGCGTGCTCTGCGGGCCCGCTGCTGCCCTGGTCAGCCTCGGCACCATCCTGATCTACGTGCTGCTCTACACGCCCACCAAGCCGCTCACGCCCCTGTCCACGCTCATCGGCGCTGTCCCCGGGGCCCTTCCGCCGCTGATCGGCTGGTCGGCCGCGGCGACCCTTGCCTCCGGCGATCGTTCATGGCTGGCCGGTCTGGACGAGGCGGGCGGCTGGACGCTATTCGCGCTCATGGCGGTGTGGCAGATCCCCCACTTTCTGGCGCTGGCGTGGATGTACCAGGACGACTACGCCGCCGGCGGCCACCGCATGCTGCCGCTCTACGACCGCACCGGTCGTCTCACGGCGGGCGTGACCCTGGGTTTCACGCTGCTGCTCATCCCCGCGACGCTCGCCCCGGCGGTGTTCATGCCGACGCTTCTCGGCCCGGTCTACATGGCCATCGCGGCCGTGTCAGGTGCGGTGTTTCTCGCGGCGTGCATCCGCCTGGCCCGCCAAATGTCACCCGTGAACGCGCGGCGGGTGTTCATCGCCTCGGTGCTGCACCTGCCGCTGCTGCTGGCGGCGATGGTGGCCGAGGTCGTCGCGAGGGCCGTGCTGTGACCCAGGTCGAATCGCCTGCCGCCCCGGGCCGGACGCCTCAGCCCCTTCCGCCGGGCTTCCGGGTGGTGCTGTGGCTGTTCGTGCCGCTGTTCATGCTGTCGGTCGGCGTGCTGATCGGCATCATCGTCGCCACGCGTTCGGGTCTCATGCAGCCACGCGGCGCGGCACCGGACCAGGCCTCGGGCACGTTCGACCCGCTGCGACCCGACAGCGGCCTGGAGTCGTTCCGCATTCCGGCGTTCGACCTGGTTGACCAGTCGGGCCAGCGGCATTCGCTGGACCTGTTCCGCGGGCGGGTGACGATCGTGGGCTTCGTGTTCACCAATTGCCCGCTGGCCTGCCCGGCGATGACCGCCCAGATGGCCAGCCTGCAGCAAGCGCTCAAGGACACCACGGTCCGTCTCGCGTCGATCTCGCTGGACCCCGAGCACGACACGCCCGCGATCCTCAAGGCGTACGGCGAGAATGTCGGCGCCGATTTCACCCGGTGGGTGTTCCTGACGCAGCCAGACGCCGGCACGAAGCTCCCGCCCGACAAGGTCTGGAGCCGCCGCATCCTCGTCGAGAGCCTGAAGATGCACGTGGCGCTGGACTCCAACGTTGAGATTCCCCTGGCCGACGGCAGCACGATGGTGAACATCGTGCACCCGACGCGCCTGTTCCTCGTGGGTGACAACGGCCAGGTGCTCGGCACCTACGACACCAAGGACATGACCGACATGCGGGCCATGCAGGACCGCGCCCGGCGTGCCTCGGTAGCTCTGACGATACGGCCCTAGCGAGCCGGTGCGTCCGCGGGCCGCACTGCGACTTGTCGGGCTGTGATCAGTACGCGAACGCCGCTCCACGTCAGTTCATGTGGATCGGTCGCGTTCGATCGGATGATCCGCACCGCCTCCCGCACCGCCCGATCCGTCAACCGGTCGCCCCCGCCCCCGCATCGTGCCGCCGCCAGGCGCAGCGCCTGACCGACGACCAGCGGGCTGGCCGCCCGCAGGTCGGTACGGGCCCACGGCCCCGGCCCCAGGGCCTCGGCGAGTTGAAGCACCAGGGCCTGCGCTTCGGCGGCGTGGCGTGACCAGCGCGCCGCCGCCCGCGCGGCCCCCGGCCGCAGTTCCAGGAGCGGCGGCAGCACCCGCGCCCGCAGCGCGGCTCGAAGCCTCGACGTGTCGGCATTGGTGGCGTCGGTCTGCCAGCCGAAGCCCGCGGCCTGGCACAACCTCCGGGCCTCGCCGGGATCGATGTGAAGCATGGGGCGGACAAGCGTCGCCCCGCCCGCCAGCGTGCGACGCTCCGCCATCGCTCGCCAGCCGCTCGGTCCGCTGCCCCGGACGAGCGCCATCAGCACCGACTCCAGTTGATCGTGCGCCTGGTGCGCCGTCGCGATGAAGCGCAGCGACTCCGCCGATGCCAGAGACGCCAGCGCGCGGTAGCGCTCCACCCGCGCGGCGGACTCCAGGTTGCCCTTGGCCGCACGCACATGGATTTCCGTCACCAGCACCGGCAGCCCCAGCCGGCGGCCCAGTTCCACCACCGCGTCTCGATCGGCCAGCGAATCGGACCGGGGCCGCAGGTCATGCACCACGTGTCCCAATGAGACTGGAGCCCCCGCGCTCGCCAGAACGAGCGCCAGGAACGTCGAATCCGCCCCGCCGGAGCAGGCCACGAGGGTCGGCGCTCCGCTTCCTCCGCCGGTCAACCGTCGCCACTGGAGGATCACCGACGCGACCCTCGGGTCGCGCCGATCCAGGGGTCGAGCCCGGCCGGTGTTGTCCACACGCGTGGCGTGGGGCATCGCTTGATGCTAGCGTGTGGACACGCTCCACCGATTTCACCCGGCAAGGAGGCCGAGCGCCGATGGTACAACTTTCCCCAAACCAGCAGCACGCCTTGCTGCTTGGCGCGATCCCCGATTGGCTCCCCTGGGCAGTCGTGGGCGCTGGGGTCGCCCTGCTGGGGGCGGTGCTGATGGGCTCCGTGCTCGCGAGCCGCCGCGCCGCCCACCGGGCTCACCCCGCAGACCCGAAGGCCGACAACGCGGAAATGAAGGACCTGACCGCCGGCGTGCTGGCAGAACTCGACCGCAGGACGCGGGAACTCGAGCGCCTGATCGCCGCGGCCGACGAGCGTATCGACGCGCTTCGTCGCGCTCCTCGGGACGCAACTCCGCGAACTGACGCCCGCGCGGCTCGGACGCGCGAA
>JAEUIX010000138.1 GCA_016794945.1 Phycisphaerae bacterium | reverse complement strand
GTTCCGGCCGCGGCGTTGCGCGGGTTGGCGAAGAGCTCTTCTCCCTCGGCCTCGCGCTCGGCGTTGACCCGTTCGAACTCCTTGAGCGGGACGTAGACCTCGCCGCGGATCTCCAGCACGTCGGGCACGCCGTCGCCTTCCAGCACCAGGGGCACCGATCGGATCGTCCTGACGTTGTGCGTCACGTCGTCGCCCCGGGTGCCATCGCCCCGTGTCAGCGCCCGCACCAGCTTGCCGCCCTCGTACCGCAGGCTCATCGCCACGCCGTCGATTTTCGCATCGGCCACCAGTTCGACCCGCGAGACTTCGAGCGCCCGCAGCGTCCGCTGTTGCCAGGCGGCCAGAGAGTCCTCGGCTTCGTCGAGCTTGTACGTGTTGTCGATCGAGAGCATCGGCACGGCGTGCTCGGCGCTGGTGAAGGCCGACACAGCCTCGGCGCCCACGCGCTTGGTCGGCGACGAGGGGTCGTCCAGCTCGGGATGCGCCGCTTCCAGCGCCGCCAGCTCCTTCAGCAGGTCGTCGTACTCGCGGTCAGACATGATCGGGCGTGCCTCGGCGTAGTACGCCCGGTCCGCCCGCGCCAGCACCCGACGCAGTTCCCGCACGCGCGTTGAAACCCCGGCCGCCTTGCTCACGCCGCCAGCCTAGCCGAAGCGGGCTCGACTCGGCAAGCCGCCGCCGGCGCGTACCATGGCGCCATGCCCGCACGCACCCTCGACGGCCGCGCCCTGGCCGACCAGTTCCGCGCCCGCCTGATCGAGCGTGTCCGCGCCGTCGAGGCCCGCGGCGGCAAGGTCCGGCTCGATGCGCTGCTGGTCGATTCCGGCGACTCGGCGGCACGCGTCTACGCCGAGAACCAGGGCAAGACCTGCGCCGCCCTGGGCATGCACTACCGGCTGCACCAGTTGCCCGCGGGCGCGGCGTTCGACGACATCGCCGGGCGCGTGCTGCTGCTCAACACCCAGGACGACTGCACGGCCATCATGCTCCACCTGCCGCTGCCGACGGCCGTCGACGCGTACTCCGTCCAGCGCCTCATCGCGCCCGAGAAGGACGTCGAAGGCGTCAACCCCGCCAACATCGGCAACGTCGTCTACGGTCGCTCCAGCCTCGCCCCGTGCACCGCCCTGGCGGTCGTCAAGATGGTCGAGGCCACGGGCGTGCAGATGCGCGGCAAGCGGGCGGTGGTCATCGGCGCTTCGGACGTGGTCGGCAAGCCCATCGCCGTGCTGCTCATGCGCACCGACGCGACGGTCGTCTCCTGCAACAAGTGGACGTCCGGCATTCACGACCTGATGCGCTCGGCCGACGTGCTGGTGGCCGCCGCGGGCGTGCCGGGGCTGGTGACGCCGGACTGTGTGCGCCCGGGGGCGATCGTGGTGGATGTTGGTGTCAATCGGGTGCCCGGACCGGGGGGCAAGACGATGACCGTCGGCGATGTGGCGTTTGAAACCGTGCGGCAGGCGCTCGGCGATGAGGGTTGGATCAGCCCCGTTCCCGGGGGTGTCGGCCCCATGACGGTCATGATGCTGCTGCGCAACGTGGTCAAGGCGGCGGAGCACGCCGTGGGCATCCACGGCGGCGATTGACGCCCCGGGCGGGCAATCTCAGGCCCGGCGGAACGTTCTGCCGATGCTGGGCGTAGCATTGCCGGTCCCCGACAGCCCCCTCGGAGCAGCTCATGGCCACCACCCTCGCGTTTCTGCAGAACATCGGCGTGATGGAGTGGGTCATCCTGCTCATCATCATGCTCCTGCTGTTCGGCCGCCGCCTGCCCGAGGTCGGCAAGAGCCTCGGCAAGGGCATCGTCGAGTTCAAGAAGGGCCTCAAGGGCGTGGACGACGACATCGAGTCCGCCTCGAGCCCCAAGCCCCAGTGGCAGCAGCAGCAGTACCAGCAGCAGCTCCCCGGCGGCCAGCCGCAGACCCAGCCGCCCATGGGCCAGGCGCAGACCGTCAGCCGCAACGACAAGGTCGAGTGACCGGGCCGACGGCGCAACCTCAAGAACGCATTCACCAGCGCCGGGAGCCGTCTCCGGGCGTTGTTCCTTTCCGGTGACCACCCGCCCGTTGCACGCCGCGCTGATTGCTGGGATAGTCCCCCGGTGAACACCCCGCTGGCCGTGCTGCTGCTGTCCGCGCTCGCGCCCGACCCCGCGCCCGTGGTCGTCGTCGACCGCGACAACGTCGTCATCACCGCCGATTGCACGGTGCGCATCCCCGCCGGAACGGTGATCGCCGACGCCGACGGCGATGGCGTTATCCACATCGCCGCGCCGTGCACCGTCCGCTTCGAACCCGGCTCGGTGCTCCGCGGCTCAGCGCCCGGCGCCCGCCCCGACACCATCGCCGGCGCCGGCATCCGCATCACCAGCCCGGGCGTCACGCTCGCGGGCGCCGACGGCGCGCCCATCGCCGTCGAGGGCTTCCGCATCGGCATCCACGCCACCGGCGCCGACGGCCTCACGATCGACCACGCCCGGCTCGACCATCTCTGGCGCCCCCGCCTGGCCAGCACGCCGCAGGCCGAGGCCTCGGGCGACTGGCTCTGGCCCCACGAGAACGACGCCAACCAGTGGCGCACCAACTACGGCGGTGCGGTCATCGTCGAGCGCGCCGCCAACGTCTCGATCAGCAACACCCGCGTCCGGCGGGCCCAGAACGGCATCATCCTCGACCGCGTCACCGCCTCCCGCATCTTCGACAACGACGCCTCGTTCCTCTCCGGCTGGGGGCTGGCGCTCTGGCGAGCCAGCCACAACACCGTCTCCCGCAACGCCTTCGACTTCTGCATCCGCGGCTATTCCCACGGCGTCTACAACCGGGGCCAGGACTCCGCCGGCATCCTCGCCTTCGAGCAGTGCACGCACAACACCTTCATCGAGAACTCCGCCACCCACGGCGGCGACGGCTTCTTCGGCTTCGCCGGCAAGGAAGCCCTCGGCGAGAAGCCCCCGCCCTCGCCCGATTTCAGCTACGCCGCCCGCGGCAACACCAACAACGCCTTCATCGGCAACGACTTCTCCTACGCCGCCGCGCACGGGCTCGAGCTCACGTTCTCCTTCGGCAACCTCATCGCCGGCAACCGCTTCGTCGAGAACGCCATCTGCGGCATCTGGGGCGGCTACTCCTCCGCGACCACCATCGTCGGCAACCGGTTCACCGGCAACGGCGACGCCGGCTACGGCCTGGAGCGCGGCGGCATCAACATCGAGCACGGCTCGCGCAACGTCATCGCCTCCAACACCTTCGAGCGCAACGCCTGCGGCGTCCACCTCTGGTGGGACGAGGACGCCGGCATCGCCAAACTCCCCTGGGCCGCCGCCAACGGCGTCGGCTCCGAGGACAACTGGCTCCAGGACAACGTGTTCACCGCCGACACCGTCGCCGTCCACCTCCGCAAGACCAAGCGCACCAGCATCCGCGGCCACACCTACGAACGCTGCCGCGCCACCATCCAGGCCGACGCCGACAGCGACATCGTCGATGCGCCCAAGGCCCGCCCCATGCCCGAGCCCGACGCCAGGCCCCTGGGCGTCCGCACGCCCATCGGCGCCCGCGCCGCCCTGGCCGGCCGGCACAACATCATCATGACCGAGTGGGGGCCCTGGTCGCACGATGAGCCCCTGGTCCGCCTGGCCGCGGCGCGCGGGGCGTCGGACGTCTACGAGTTCTTCCAACTCCCCGACGACACCGACGTCACCATCGACGCCCCGCCCGAGGTGCAGGGGCTCATGTCCGAGCCGCAGGCGCCCGGCGGGCCGGTCACGCTCTCGGTCGCCGCCCGTGCGCCGGGTCTTTACGAGTACGCCCTGAAGGTCTCGACGCCGCCGGGCGCCGCCGCGCCGTTCCAGCAGACCGCCCGCGGCACGCTCATCGCCAGCACCTGGAGCATCACCGTCTTCCCGAGCGACATCGACCCGCGGACCGACCGCGCCGCCTGGCTGGTCCAGGCCCGGGGCCCCTCGGCCCGCACCGCCGAACGGGCCACGCTCGACCTGCCCTACGCCAACGGGGGCCCGAGCCAGGTGAACCTGTCGGAGGAGATCACGGCGGCGAAACTGCCGCGCGACCGCTTCGGCACGCTCGCCTCGACGCGGATCCCGCTTCCCGCGGGCCGCTACCGCATCACCACGCTCAGCGACGACGGCGTCCGCGTCTCGGTCCGTTTCGGCGGCCTGGCGGGCCTGGCCGAGGGGGCCGCCGCCGCGCCGATCACGGTCATCGAGAACTGGACGCACCACGGCCCGACGACCGATCGCGGCGAGTTCGAGGTCCCCGGCCCCGTCGGCGCGGTGCAGGTCGTCGAACTCTCCGTCGAGCACTTCGAGCTCGACGGCTACGCCGTGCTGCGCCTGGGGCTCGAAAGGGTCCCGCCCGCCGCCGGACCGCCGGCCGGCCGCTGAGCGGCCCCGCGGCCCATCCGCCCGCCCGGTTGTCGAAACCGCGGCACCGGCCCGGTACAATCCGCCCGACGCCGAGGTAGCTCAGCTGGTTTAGAGCGCTGGATTCATAACCCGGAGGTCGGCGGTTCGAGTCCGCCCCTCGGCATTCACAGCTCCACCCAACCCCAGCACAACCGGGCCGGCCTTCTGGCCCCGGGCGGCGGCCGCATCGCACTGGTTGTCGAGCCCCGCCGCATGACCACCCCAGCTTCCCCCGGCCCCGCGCCCGACTCTTCCGCCCGCCAGCGCGACCTGACCGCCCTGCCGCTGTTCGGGCAGGCCCTGGTCGC
>JAEUIX010000122.1 GCA_016794945.1 Phycisphaerae bacterium | reverse complement strand
TCGGGGTGCTGCTGCTGGTCGTGGTGCCGATGATGCAACTGGTGGACTACATGCGCGGCGGGCGCGACCCCGGCCCCGCGGCCCCGATCATGCTCGCGTCCGTGCTGATCCCGGCGGTGTTTCTCGGGCTGCTGACGTTGGTGCACGGCGTGATGTTCATGCCGATGGTCATCGGGCCGTGGCACGCGCAGGTGCTGGCGATCTTCGCGGGCGTGACGCTGGCGGTGGCCTTCCCGGTGCTGCCGGGGATCATCGTCGCCAACATGGCCAGCCGGGCGGCGCTGGTGCTGACCTGGGCGCTGCTGCTGGGCGTGCTCTGGGGCAACCTGGTGCTGCTCTACATCCGCGCAACGCGCGACGCGGACGCGATCACCTTCCGCCCCGACGGCCTGCTGACCGCCCTGCTGGCGGTGCTCGCGGCGCCTTCGGTGCTCTTCCTGGTGGGGTCGCTGGTGGGCATCGTCACCCGCGTTCGCGGACGATAAGCCCGAACCGCGCCGAACGCCGATCGGCCGGCGAACGTACTATCCGGGCATGACGCTCCGGTGGGCGGTCATCCTGGCTCTGGTGTTGGCGCCGATTTGCTGGCGCAACGGCCCCGTCGGGTGCTCCGGCGAAGCGATCGCCGCAGTCCAGCCCGACAGTTGCTGCTGCGAGGGCGTCGACGAGTGCCCCTGCATCGGCCACGCGCCGGACCGCGCGCCCCCCACTCCGGCTCCCGCCAAGCCAACCAATCCAAGCGACGACGCCTGGCGCGCCATGCCCACCGCCGACGCCGGCTGGTGGCTCCCCGGCACGGCCCGCCCGTGCAGCATCGGGCTCGCCCGCGCCGCCGGCGCTTCCGAACCGACGCTCCGCCGGTTGGCACGCCTGTGCGTCTGGCGCACGTAGCGGCGGCCGCGCCATCATTGCGCGCCCCGGGCGCCGGCCCTTCGGCGCTCACCCCCCCCCATCCCTGCGTCCGTCTCATCCGCACCGCACCCCGCGGCGTGCCCGCTCCAACGCGCGGCGGCGCCGCACCCAACGAGGTTCCCATGCTCCCGATTCTCACCGGCGTTCTCACGCTGCTGGCCCCCGTGCCCACCCCCACCGCCACGCTCACCGTCAACGGCCTGTCCTGCCCGCTGTGCGCCAACAGCATCGACAAGCAGTTCGCCCGCATGGGCGGCGTCAGGAAGGTGGACATCGACCTGGGCGAGGGCAAGGTCCACGTCTTCTTCGGCGAGGGCAAGCGGCCCAACCTGGTGACCATGGCCAAGGCCATCGACGCCGCGGGCTTCACCGTCACCGGCTTCTCGATCCCCTGACCCCGATCCAGGAGCCCAGCGATGCACGCAACACACACCCGGCGGGCGCTCCGCGCCTCGGCCGCGGCCGCTGCGACCCTGACCGCCTCGTCCGCCCTGGCGCAGCAGGCGTTCTACACGCCGTCGGGCACGCAGCCGGGCGAGGGCGTCTGGACGCTCAAGCCCCGCGTCGAGTACCGCGAGTACCGCTACGACCCCCACGGCGATTACCGCTCCACGCGAGAGATCGTCAGCAGCGTCGAGGTCGGCTACGGCATCTCCAAGGACCTGGCGATCTACCTCGACATCCCCACCATCCAGCGCACAGCCATCCGCGCCGCCGACGGCGGGCGCGACCACGACTTCGGCCTCGGCGATGTATCGCTGCTGATCAAGTACCGCGTGCTGCGGCTCGACACCAGCCCCATCGACACCGCACGCTTTAGCATCCTCGCCGGCCTGGAACTGCCCACGGGAACCGCGCCGCTCGGCAGCGACTCGTGGGACCCCACCATCGGCTTCGCCGGAACCATCATCCGCGGCCGGCACGGCGTCAGCCTCTCCTCGCGCCTGACCTTCAACACCGGCACCGAACGCCCCGGCGACAACACCGCCGACGGCCCGGCCGAGGAACTGAAGTTCGACGCGGCGTACCTCTTCCGCCTGGCGCCCGAGCGCTACACGCGCGACACCACCGGCTCGTGGTACCTCGTCGGAGAGCTCAACGGGCTCTGGATGTTCGGCGACGGCTCGGGCGATGCTCAGATCGCGCTGAGCCCCGGCATCCTGTACGAGGGCACGACCTGGGCCCTGGAGGTCGCCGTGCAGATCCCCGTGTGGCAGAAGATGCACCGCCACCCCGAGATGCGCTTCGGCGTCGGCGTCGAGGTGCGGTTCCAGTTCTGACCCGCGGCGCGCCCGCCGCCGATGGTCGCCGCCGCCTCAGCCCACCGCCGCGCACACCTTCCGCGCCGCGTCGGCCAGGTCGGTGGCCGCCTGCATGGTGGGGATCTCGCCCTTGGCCTCGGTGAGGATCTTGCGTCCCGCCTCGACGTTGGTTCCCTCGAGCCGCACGACCAGCGGCACCTTGAACCCCACCTGCTTGGCGGCGTTGACGATGCCCTGCGCGATCACGTCGCACTTCATGATCCCGCCGAAGATGTTGACCAGCACGCCCTTGCAGCGCTCGTCGGCCAGGATGATCCGGAACGCCTCGGTCACCTGCTGCTCGCTGGCCGAGCCGCCCACGTCCAGGAAGTTCGCCGGCTCGCCCCCGTGCAGCTTGATGATGTCCATCGTCGCCATCGCCAGCCCGGCCCCGTTCACCAGGCAGCCGATCGACCCGTCCAGCGCGATGTACGACAGCCCCGCGGCCTTGGCGCGCGTCTCGGCGGGGTTCTCCTCCGAGGCGTCGGCCGCGCTGTACAGGTCCTCGTGCCGGAACGCCGCGTTGTCATCGAAGTTGAACTTGGCGTCGATCGCCAGCACCTGCCCGTCGGGGAACTTCTCGCTCGGGGGCGTGATGACCAGCGGGTTGATCTCGGCCAGCGAGCAGTCGCGCTGCACGAACAGCGCCGCGAGCTTCTGCATCACCGCCACCGCCTGGTTCACCTGCTTGCCCTTGAAGCCCATCGCCGTCGCCACCTCGCGGGCCTCGAACCCCCGCAGGCCGAGCAAGGGGTGGAGCGGGCGCTTGATGATCGCCTCGGGCGTCTTGTGCGCCACCTCTTCGATGTCCACCCCGCCGTACCGCGAGGCGATCAGCACGTTGCGCCGCAGCGCCCGATCCAGCGTCACCGCCAGGTAGAACTCTTCCTTGCCGCCCCCGGCCCGGTCGGCGATGTCCGCCCCCGCCGCCACCAGCAGCCGCTTGACCTCCAGCCCCTCCGGCGGCGTTTGCGGGCTCTTCATCCGGTTGCCCAGCATGAACGCCGCTTCCTTCGTCGCCTCCTGCGGCGATCGCACCAGTTTCACGAACCCCGCCTTGCCCCGGCCCCCGGCGTGCACCTGCGCCTTGACCACCGCCAGCCTGCCCCCTTCCCCGCCGGTCTTGCCCGAGCCGGTGGCGGCCAGGTACGCCGCCGCGGCCTCGTCGGGCCGGGTGATCGTGCGACCGTTGGGAACCGGGATGCCCGCGTCGGCCAGCAGTTGGCGGGCCTGGTACTCGTGGATCTTCATGGTCGCTCCAGCGTGCGCTGACGGACGGTCCGGTCCCGCCCGCCGCGTCTGCGCCGGCGGGTCGGGGGCGGCGATGATAGGAAATCGCTCCCCCCGTCGCTAACGCCCGGGCCGCCGGCGCATCTGGCTTGGGACGGGACGCCCCGGTTGAAGCCGGAGCCCGCCCCGCCGCCCGCACCCAGGGCCCCTCCCGCGGGGCCGAACCACGGAGCCGCGCCATGATCCGCACACCATCGCCGACGCACCGGCACGCCGTTTCCTCGCTCCTGATCGCCTCGACGCTCGGCCTGGCAGCGCTGGCCGCCCCGCTGAGCGGCGCTGCACCGTCCGCGTTCGGCCCGCCGCTGATCTGCGTGCCCATCGACTGCGGCGACGGGACGCCGATGGCCGAGCCCGCCTCGGGCCAGGCCGCGACCGCCACGATCGCCCAGGCCCTGGCGGCGCTGGACCGCGCCGCCTCGGTCATGGAGCGCATGGAGACCCTCCGGCGCGCCACCATGGCCCTGTCCGGCCAGGGGCGTGCCGACCTGCTGCTGCGCCTGTCCTGCCGCGCGCTCGACGCCCAGGCCGCCGGCACGCAGGACGCCGCCGCCCTGGCCTGGTTCGACGCCGCCTATTTCGTCGGATGCGCCGACCAGATCGGCGATGAATCCGCCCGGCGCGCCGGCGTCGCCGACGGCGTGCCCGGCTACCTCTGGATGCAGCAGGCCCTGCGCCTGTCGGCCCCCGGCGCCGCGCGCCAGGGGCAGATGCAGTTCGCCGCGGCCATGCTCGTGCACCCGGCCATGCACCGGGGCAAGGAGCCCGTGTACCTCAAGCACATGGATCGGGCCCGCGAAGCGGCCCGGGCCGACGCGCTGCTGCGCACCAACGTCGAGGCCCACGTCCGCGCCTGGGGCGGGCACATCGAGGGCCTGTCGCCCGCCGGCAAGTAGCCGCCCGCGACCCGGCGGCGCACGCGCCGTGCGCGGTACGCTCGGCGCGCCGTCGCCGGTCCATCCAGGAGCCCACGTTGGCCAACGCCCCGGCCCAGCCGCTCGCCGACCCGCCCGACGCGCCGCGCGCGCCCGACGATGCGGCGCGCGAGCTGGCCCGGCGCGCCGCGCGCGGCGACCGCGACGCGTGGGAAGCGCTCTACCGCCGCTTCGGGCCGGTGATCCACGGCATCCTGCTGGCCAGGCGCCTCAGCCCCGCCGACGCCGACGACCTGACGCAGGAGGTCTTCCTGAAGGCGATCCGCGCCATCCCGACGCTCCACGACGCCGACCGCTTCGCGCCCTGGCTCTGCGCCATCGCCCGCACCACGGCCCTGGCCCACCGCCGCACCATCTGGCGCCGCGCCGGCCACCTGCTCGGACTCGCACGCCAGCGCCCCGCCCTCTGGTCGCCCCCCGACCCGACCGACACCGACCGTCCCTCCGCCTCCGAAGCCCTCGACGCCATCGCCTCGCTCCCCGACGCCTACCGCGAAACCCTCACCCTGCGCCTGGTCGAAGGCCTCTCCGGCCCCGAGATCGCCGACCGCACCGGCCTGACCGAAGGCTCCGTGCGCGTCAACCTCTCCCGCGGCATGAAACTGCTCCGCGCTGCGCTCGCCCCGCCCGCCCCGCCCGCTCCGCCCGCCCCCCCC
>JAEUIX010000082.1 GCA_016794945.1 Phycisphaerae bacterium | reverse complement strand
TCCATCACCTCGTAGACGCCCAGGCGGCCCTGGAACCCCGAGTCGTGGCACTGGAGGCAGCCGGCGCCCTTGCGGAAGGGACGGCCGACGTGCTCGGCGAGCCCGGCATCGGTGAGCACCTGCTCGGTGGGGTAGTACTTGGTGGCGCACGCGCCGCAGATCGTCCGCGCCAGCCGCTGGGCGACGGCGCCGTTGAGGGCGCTGCTGAGCAGGTAGGGCTCGATGCCCATGTCCGTGAGACGGGCGACGGAACCGGGGGCGTCGTTGGTGTGCAGGGTCGCCAGCACGAGGTGGCCGGTGAGTGCGGCCTGCACGGCGACGCGCGCGGTCTCCTGGTCGCGGATCTCGCCGACCATGATGACGTCGGGGTCCTGACGGAGGATGCTGCGCAGGGCCCTGGCGAACGACAGGCCGATGGGCTCGTTGACCTGGATCTGGTTGACCATGTCGAGCTGGTACTCGACCGGGTCCTCGACGGTGAGGATGTTGGTCTCGCTGTTGCGCAGCAGATCGAGGGCGGAGTAAAGGGTGGTGGTCTTTCCGGACCCGGTGGGGCCCGTGACCAGGACCAGCCCGTGCGGCTGCTCGAGGATGCGTTTGAACGTCTTGAGGGGCTCGTCGCGGAAGCCCAGGTCCTCCATCCGGACGCGCAGGTTGGCCTTGTCCAGGATCCGGACGACGATCTTCTCGCCCAGGAGCGTGGGCATGCTGCTGACGCGGAGGTCGACCTCGCGCCCTTCGGCGACGATCCGCACGCGGCCCTCCTGGGGCAGGCGCTTCTCGGCGATGTCCATCTTGCCGATGACCTTGACGCGCGACACGACCGCGGCGTGCATGCCGGGCGGCGGCTTCATCAGGTCCCTGAGCACGCCGTCGATGCGGTAGCGGATGCGGGTGCCCCGCTTGTCGGGCTCGATGTGGATGTCGCTGGCGCCGTCCTTGACGGCGGTGAGGAACGCGATGTTCACGAGGTTGACGATGGGGCTGCCGGCGACCATCTTGTCGAGGTCGGTGCTCGGCCCTTCGTCGACGGTCTCGCGCTCGACGACCTCGACGTCCTGCTCGGCGAGGCTGGTGAGGAAAGCGTCCACGTCGGCGGCGCCCTCGCCGGCGCCGGCGGTCTTCTTGATGTACTCGAGGATGTTGGGCTCGAGCGCCAGCACCGGGCGGATCTTGCAGCCGGTGAGCGTCTTGAGCCGGTCGAGGGTCGGCAGGCTGTGGGGCTCGGCCATCGCAACGGTGAGCGTGCCGTGCACCTTGAACATCGGGATGCAGCGGAGGCGCTCGGCCTCCTCGGCGCCGATCAGCTTGAGCAGGGCGGGATCGATCAGACCGTGGCGCAGGGAGCACCCGCGCACGCCCATGCACCGGGCCAGCGCCCGCACGAGCACGGCGTTGGAGATGACGCCCTGGTTGACCAGCATTTCGCCGAGCATCTGCGAGCCGGGCTTCTGCTGGGCCAGGGCGCGCTCGAGCTGCTCGCGCGACAGGGCGCCCTCGGCGATGAGCGCTTCGCCGACACGCATGCGCCGTCCCTGGCCCGGCGCCGGGCGGGCCGCCGGCGGCTGGGACGCCGCGGGCCGGTCCGGGTTGGCGTCGCGGCCGGCGTTCACAGGAAGCTCCTCACGGCGGTCTGCACGTCCTGGTAGTGCTCGAAGTAGCGCGCCGTTTCGGTGAGCTCCAGGGTCTCGCGGAGGGTCTCGCCCTCCCCGCAGAGTCGGAGCATCTGGCCGCTCTCGGCCAGGTCGGCGCTGACCTCGACCAGCACCTCGAGTCCGCGGCTGTCCAGGAACGGCACGGCGGAGGCGTCGACCACGAACCGCCCGAGCGAACGGCCGACGACCTCGGCGACGTGCTTCTTGAACTGCTCGGCGTCGGCGCCGACCAGCGCGCCGATCGGCTTGACCACCGTCACCGCGCCCTGTCGCTGCTCGTCGATCTGCACGCGCCGTTCCTCCCGCCGCTCACGCCGCCTGCGCCCGGTACGGCAGCGACAGCGTGAACGTGCTGCCCTTGTCGATCTGCGACCGCAGCGTGATGTCGCCGCCGTGGAGCCGCACCACCTCGCGGGCCAGAGCCAGGCCGATGCCCGAGCCGGTGATGCCGCTGATGCGACTGTCCTTGGCCCGGTAGAACCGCTCGAACACCAGTTCCTGCTCCTGCTCGCGGATGCCGATGCCGTTGTCCGCCACGTCCACCTCGAACGACGCGTCGGTGGTCCGTGCCCGCACGGTGACCTGGCCGCCCGCGGGCGTGTACTTGATCGCGTTGCCCAGCAGGTTGTGCAGCGCCATGACCACCTTGTCGCGGTCGGCCTGCAGCACCGGCAGCTTGGGCGGCAGGTCGAACAGCAGTTCGATCTGCTTGGCGTCGGCGGCGGCCCGGTAGTCGCGGCGGAGCTCGTCGAAGAGCGTCTCGCAGCGGCAGTCGCCCCTGTGCAGCTTCATCGAGCCCGCCTCGATCTCCGCGACGCTGAGCATGTCCGTGACGATGCGCTCGAGCCGGCGCGATTCCTGGCTGATGACGTTGATGCACCCGGCCCGGGCGGCGGCGTCGGCATCGCCCTCTTCGATCAGCTGGTCCACGTAGAGCCGGATGTTCGTCAGCGGGGTGCGCAGTTCGTGGGCCGCCTGGCCCACGAACGCGTTGCGGGCGTCGTCGGCCACCCGCTGCTGCGTCACGTCCTCGATCACCACGATCACCGACGCCGAGTCTTCCCTGCGCATCGGGCGCACGCTGAAACGCAGCACCACCGGCGCGGCGGCCTGCGGCGCCGCCTTGCCGCGTCGGTCCGCGCCCTCGTCGAGGCGCGGGCCCGAGGTTCCGTCGCCCGGCCGTCGGATCTCCACCGTGCTCTTGCCCCGCGCGCGCCCGGCCACCACGTTGCCGATCGCGTCGGCGACGGCCGGTTCGGGCATCCACGCCGAGACCGGGGCGCCCAGCAGCTGGTCTCGCTTGGCGCCCAGCAGAACGGCCGCGGCCCCGTTGCAGTACCGGACCTTGAGCCCCTCGTCGACGAAGAGCACGCCGTGCCAGAGCGCGTCGAAGCCGCTGGACAGATCGCTCTCGCGGCCGGTCCGGGCGCTGAGCCGCTCTCCGGCCGCCGCGCCGTCGGCCTTGAGCCGGAGCTGCTCCCGCTCGGCGATGAGGCGGTTCCAGGCCGTTGCCTCGGCTCCCAGCCGCTCGCCCACCTTCAGTGCGTCGGGCGATCGCTCTCCACGTTCGGCAGCGGCCAGGGCTTCACGGATCGCCGAAAGCGCCCGCAGGCGCGAGCGCATGAGCCTGTACGACACCAGCAGCCCGCCGAAGCCGACCAGCGCGATGAGGCCGACGCCCACGCGGGACTCCCAGTCACTCAGCAGCGGCGCCGGCTGCCCGGCGGCCATGCTGAGCAGGGCCGGGCCGCGACCGGGAACCGTCAGTTCCGCCGTCCGGACGCCGGGAGAAGGCTCGACGGCGTTGCGCAGCGGGGGGAAGGAGTCTGGCAAAGCCGCGGCCCTGCCCGAGGACCGGGAGAAGTCGGAGTCGATCAGCACGGTGCCGTCGCCGAGCACAACGCGGCACCCGCCGAGGTGGTGCGCCGCGACGGCCTCGGCCACCAGGCGGCGCGCACCGGCAAGGTCGCCGGCGGCCAGCAGTTCCGGCACGCTGCGGCCGAGCAGGTCGGCCGAGAGTTCCAGGCGGGCCGACTCGGTCGCCTCGCGGGCGCGCTGCTGGACTCGAACGATCCACCAGGCCGAGGCGGCGATCGCCAGGCCGAGGGTCAGCACGCCGACGGCCCCGACCGAAACCACGACCCCTTCGCCCTGAGGCATCCGTCGTCCGAGCGCACGCACCAGGTTGGCGATGGTCGTTCTCAAAGCGCACGTCCCCTGCGTCCGGCCACACCGCCGGCTCCTGGATGGGATCGGCTCGCCTTGCACGCCCTTTGAGCGGCTTCCCGCGTTCGGCCCGTTTCGGGGCCCGCGGCGTCCGGCGTTCTCGGACCATCGGGGGCCTGGGAGGCGGATGGCGGCGACATTGTCGGATCGAAGTGCGCCGATCGCGCCGCGTTCACGCCACGAACTTCCGTGAAAATCGGGCTTGAATCCATGACGCCGGCTGAGGCGTACTCTTGAACGAAGGAGTCGCACATGCGCGGGCACTCTCTCCTCAACGGTCTGCTGCTTTCGGTGCTGGCGGCGTGCTTGAGCGGAGCATCGCCGGCGGACGCCGGTTGGACGGTTCAGCCCGGTGCAGGGGCTGCTTCGGATTCGGCGACGACGCTGGAGAACTTGCAGGGCGCGTTCAGCCGCGCAACCCGTGATGTGGAGATGCTCTCACGGTTCGCGCGGGCGGCCGACGACCAGGGGTACACGCAGGTGGGCAGCCTGTTCCGAGCCGGCGCGCGGAGTCGGCAGATTCACCTCTCGGCGTTCGAGCGGCTGATCAAGGCCGCCGGGGGCAAGCCGAAGGCCGAAGCCCTGCCGATGCCGGAGTACAAGTCGGTGAAGGAATCGCTCGGCGCGGTGCGTGACGCGGCGCTGGCCGAGCGCGACAAGCCGCTGGCGGCGGCGATGACCCGCGCGGCGAGCGACAAGGACGCGGAAGCCCGCAAGGCGTTCCTGGCGGCGCGCGAAGGGCTGTACGAGCTGAGCCAGTACTGCAAGGACGCGCTGGCTGACGTCGAGGCGTACCGCAAGGGCAAACGCGACTATTTCGTGTGCAAGGGGTGCGGCTACCTGCTGGACCGCCTGAGCATCCGCCGGTGCCCGGTGGACAACTCGCCGCGCGAGGACTTCGAGAAGGTCAACTGACGCTTCCGAGGCGTCGGATCTCGCGTTCGACGGCCCGCATGACGTGTTCGCGCGCGGCGACGCTGTGCGCTGCGACGTTCACGTGCCCGACCTTGCGTCCGGGGCGGGGCTGCTTGTCGTAAAGGTGCACGCGTGCGTTCTCGATGGCCGCGAGGCGGGCCAGGGGCGGCCAGTCGCCGATCAGGTTCACCATTCCGACGGGGCCGAGCGGTTCGGTGGAGCCGAGCGGCAGGCCGGTGATGGCGCGGAGGTGGTTCTCGAACTGGCTGCAGGCCGCGCCGTCGATGGTCCAGTGTCCGCTGTTGTGCACGCGCGGGGCCATTTCGTTGGCCAGCAGTTCGTCCCCGCGCTGGAAGAACTCGATGGCCAGCACGCCGACGTAGCCGACCTCGCGCATGACGCGGCGGGCGTGCCGCTCGGCCAAGCGCTGCAGGGCGGCGGCGCCGGCGGCACGCAGCGGCGCCCGGCTGGAGCGCAGGATCCCGCCGGCGTGCACGTTCTCCGTCAGGGGATAGAAGGCCGTCTTGCCCAGCGTCGATCGCACGGCGATCACCGAGACCTCGCGGTCGAAGCGGACGAACTCCTCGGCGATCAAGGGTGTGC
>JAEUIX010000035.1 GCA_016794945.1 Phycisphaerae bacterium | reverse complement strand
TTGCACCGTGCAACCGGCCCTCCGCCTCGGCTGCGTCTCCTACCTCAACACGCTCCCGCTCATCGAGGGGCTGCAGCGGTGCGCCGACGTCGCGATCCGCACGGCGGTTCCCAGCCTCCTGGCCCCGATGCTCCTGCGGCGAGAGGTCGACCTGGCGCTGGCCTCGCTCGTGGACTACGCCCGAAACGCGGCCGAACTCCGGCTCGTGCCGGCCGGCATGATTGGTTGCGACGGCCCGCCGCTCACCGTGCGGCTGTTCTCGGCCGTTCCGTTCGAACGCGCGGAGCGCCTTCACGCCGACACCGATTCACACACCTCGGTCGTGCTGGCGCGCCTGGTGCTCGCCGCGCGCTTCGGGGCCCGTCCTGCGGTGGTCGATTTCAACGCCCGTGAGCGCGCCCCGGGGGTGGAGTGGCCCGACACGCTCCTGCTGATCGGCGACAAAGTGGTCACCGACTCCCCGACCGCGGTGCGCTACCCGCACCAGCTCGATCTGGGGGAGGCCTGGCGGCAGTGGACAGGCCTGCCGTTCGTCTACGCGTGCTGGATGTGCCGTGCTGAAGACGAGTCCGCAGCCGCCATCTTCGACGCCGCCGACCTGCTCGACCGGCAGCGGCGTCGCAACAGAGTGCGGCTGGATTGGCTGGTCCAGAAGTACGCGGCCGAGCGACGCTGGCCCGCCGACCTGGCCCGCCGCTATGTCACCGAGCTGCTGCGCTACGAGGTGACCCCGCGGGCCCGCGCCGGGGCTGAGCGTTTCCTGGCAGAGGCCGCGTCCGCCGGGCTGCTGCCGTGTGTGCCGGCTCGATGGACCGGCGAGCTCCCCGCCCCATCGGGCGCATAATCCAGCCATGCCTCCCAGCAGCCGCCTGCGGGTCAGCGCCCTGGCCGAACTGGCCCGCCAGCTGCGCTACATCCCTGCCGAGGCGGCCCGCCGACACCTGAGCCGCGTCGAGGCACTGGCCGATCGCGTCGATCCGGCCGGCACATACCCCGAAGACTGGGTCGTGCTCCAGGTCACGGGGTTTCGTCCCGACCGTGCCGAGCCGGCGCTCATCGTCGGTGCGGCGCTGTTGGCCGACCTGCCGGCGCTGGCCGAACGGCTGTCGATCACGGCGCGCCAGCGAGCGGACGATCTGCCCGCGGGCCAGTGGCTCGCGGGCGCGGAGCTGGCGGCTCGCTGGCACACCACGCAGCGGACGCTCGCCCGGCTCCGGCGGCGCGGGCTGCTCTGCCGCCGGGCGCTCGGCCCCGGCGGGCGCTGGCGCACGCTGTACCCCCTGGCCTCGGTGCGTCGGCTGGAGTCGGCCGGGCTGGCAGGCGGGCCTGCGCCCGCCCGGTCCCGGCGGACCACAGCCGCCGAACGGGCCGAGCTGGCCGACCGCATCGCCGAGGCCGCGTCGCGCGGTGTGCCGCGCTCCAGGGCGATCCGCCAGGCGGCGGCCGAATCGGGGCGCACCGTGCCCACGGTTCGACGCGCGGCCGGCCCACCGCCCGGCGGGCGTCAGCCTGTGCTCAGCGCTCCGCGTCGCGCAGCGCTGCTGCGGCTCTGGAGCGCCGGCGTTCCAGCCCGCGAGCTTCGGCAGCGCTTCGGCCGTTCGGCCGCGGCAGTGCACCGCGCCGTGAACCAGGCTCGCGCCGAGCGCCTGCGCACCCTGGATCTGACGCCCGGTTTCGAACCGGCACGCGACCTGGTGCTGGCCGATGCGCGATTGCTGGAGCCCGCTCCGGTCCGACTGGCTCTGGGCCGGCCCGGCGCCGCAACCCTCGCCGAACACCTGCGACAGACCACCGATGCCGGCTGGCCCGACCCCGCCGTGGAGCAGCAGCGCGCCCGCGCCTACGCCGCGCTCAAGGCGCTCTGCCGCCAGCGCCTGGCCCGCCTCAACGCCTACGCGCCGCACGCCGCGGACCTGGACATCATCGAGACCCACCTGCTCTGGGCGGCGCGGCTGAAGGCGGAACTGATCCGCGGACAGCAGATGCTCGTGCTCAAGACCGTCGAAGCCCGGCTGGGGCGTCGGCTGGAGACCATCGCCGGAGCGGCGGCCCGTCGCCTGGTGATCAGCGCGATCGACGCCATCGCCGAGTCAGTCGACCGGCATGACCCCTTCCGAGCCGGCCGCCTGGCCGCGCCCGCCGGCATCGCCGTCAACCGCGCCATGGCCCGGTGGGAAGCCACCGACGGCCCTGCCTCGCTGCGCAGCCGTCAGCCGGCCCGTGCGGAACCGCTGGTTGATCCCGCAGCGGTTGAACTGCCCGACTGGACGCGGAGTGTCGCACCGTGGCAGCCGTTCCTCGAAGCACCCGAACGGGCGCGGCACGTCGCTCAACCGGCCGATGCCCGGCTCCTGGCCGAGCGGTTCGGCCTTGCGGGCGAGCGTCCGCGCACGCTGTCGGAACTCGCCCGCGAGCACGCCGTGGCGTTGCACGTCATGGCCCGGCGCGTGAACGCCGCGCTGCGTCAGTGCGCCGCTCCCGATCAGAACCCACAACCCCGTTCCGAGTGACCGCATGCCCAGCGCATTCCTGTTCCACGCCGGCGCACTGGGTGACTGGGTGCTCACATGGCCGCTGGTCCGTGCCCTGGGCCGGAATGGCTGGCGCACCGCGCTGGTGCAGGCCGGGCAGAAGGCGCGCCTGGCCGCGTCGGTGCTGGGAGCCTCTGGAGCAACGACCGAACCTGTCGAGGCCGAGCAGCCCCGGTTCGCGGCGTTGTGGCGCGGGCCCGGCGCGATCGAAGCCGGCTGGATCCGGCCGGACGTCTCGCTGGTGCTCGCGTTCAACGCCGACGGCGCGACCGACGCCGGGCGACACTGGTTGGCCGCCGCCGAGCGGATGTTCCCTTCAGCCCGGGTGACGGCGGTCGGCCCGCCGGGCTCGCCGTCCCGCGCGCTGGCCTGGGCGGAGTTCGGCGTTCACAGGCTCGGCGACGCCGCGCCCGCGCCGCCGGCCGGGCCAGAACGGCCGATCGTGCTGCACGTCGGCGCCGGCTCCCCGGCCAAGCGGTGGTCGCTGGAGCGGTTCGGCGAGCTGGCGCTGTCGCTCCGCGGAGACGGGGCGACGGTCGAACCGATCGCCGGCGAGGCTGAACTGGAACGGTTCTCGCCGGCCGAGCGCGCGCTGTTCGACCAGATCGGCGGGCGCTACCTGGCGACGCTCGACGAACTGGCCCGCTGCCTCGCCGGAGCACGCGCCGTGGCCGCCGGCGACAGCGGCCCGGCGCACCTGGCTGCCCAACTGGGCCTGCCCACCGTCGCGTTCTTCGGGCCGACCGACCCTTCGATCTGGGCCCCCGTCGGTCCGCTGGCCCGCGCGGTCGCACCCCCCGATCCCCGGCCCATGACGTGGCTCGACGTGCCGACGGCGCTGGCGGCCGTGCGGGCCGCGGCGGCGGCGCGGGCCTGATCGGCGCCCCTTCGCAGGTCTCGTATCCTCACGACATGGCCACGGTGGTCGCCAGCACGCTGATCGTGGGCATGGAGATCCATGTCGAACTCTCCACGCGCAGCAAGATGTTCTCCCGTGCGCCATCGCCCGCGTGCGCCGAGTTCCAGGATGCCCCGCCCAACACCTGTATCGACCCGGTGGTGCTGGGCCTGCCCGGGGCGCTGCCGGTGATGAACCGGCGTGCCGTCGAGATGGCCATGGCCGTGGGTCTGGCGCTGGGCTGCCGCGTCGCCGAACTCACACGCTGGGACCGCAAGAGCTACTTCTACCCGGACCTGCCCAAGGGCTATCAGATCTCGCAGTACGACCTGCCGGTCTGCTTCGACGGCGCCATCGATCTTCCGGCGCCCGCCGCGGTGCAGAAGCCCGGCGGCTCGTACATCGCGATCGACGATGCTCTGCCGGCCCGGCGAATCGGGATCATCCGCGCGCACCTGGAGGAGGACGCCGGCAAGCTGCTGCACGAGGCCCCCGGCGGCGGCGCGATCGACGGCTCCCTGGCAGACTACAACCGCGCCGGCACGCCCCTGCTGGAGATCGTCACCCAGCCCGACCTGCGCTCGGCCGACGAGGCGGTGCTGCTGGCGCAGGCCGTTCGGACGCTCGCGCGGTTCCTGGGCGTGTCTCCGGCCGTGATGCAGAAGGGCCACATCCGCTTCGAGCCCAACATCAACACGCTGCTCACGCTCGATGACGGCAGGACCGTTCGAACGCCGATCGTCGAGGTGAAGAACCTCAACTCGTTCCGCGCCCTGCGCGGAGCCATCGAGTACGAGGCACGGGAGCAGCCCTTGCGCTGGGCCGCCGACGGACGCGTCATGGGCCCGGGCGCCAAGCAGACCCGCGGGTGGGACGACCAGGCCCAGCGCACCTTCACCCAGCGGGAGAAGGAAGACGCCCACGACTACCGCTACTTCCCCGACCCCGATCTGCTGCCGCTGCGCATCGACGCCGCGTGGCGCGACCGCGTTCGCGATTCTCTTCCGGAGCTGCCCCTGGCCCGGCGCGCCAGGTACATGCGCGACCACGGGCTCTCTTCGGCCCAGGCAACGGCCCTGACCGCCGAGCGCGACGAGTGCGATTACTTCGACGCCGCCGTCGACGCCGCCGTTTCTTCGGGCCTTGACCGCGAACGCGCCGGCCCGGCCGTGGCCAACCTGATGCTCCAGTCCGGCCTCAGGCGCGCCAACGAGCGTTCGGGCGACACGCTCATCTCCGCGCTCGGCGTGCCGGCTCGACGGGCCGGCGACATCGCCGCCCTGCGTGAAGCGGGCGACATCTCCGCCGCCGGGGCCGACGAACTGTTCGGCCGTTACGCCGACGGCGCGGACCCCGACACGCCGGCGCGCGAACTGGCGGGGACCCGCGGGCTCCTGCTCCTGCGCGACGACGGGGCGCTCAAGGCCTGGTGCGCCGAGGCGATCCAGACCCACGCCCAGGCCGCACAGGACGTGCGCGCCGGCAAGGACGCCGCCATCGGCCGGCTGGTCGGCGACGTGATGAAGCGGTCCCAGGGACGCGCCGAGGCCTCGGCGGTCCGCGCGACGCTGCTGGCGATGCTCCGATCCTGACCGGTCCGACGCGGTCCGCCGGCGCGCCCGTACACTCCGGCGATGCTGGCGCTGTTCGCCCTCTCCATCTTCCTCGGCGCCGGGCTGCTGTTCCTGGTGCAGCCCATGGTGGGCAAGATGCTGCTGCCGCTGCTGGGCGGCAGCCCGGCAGTCTGGAACACCTGCATGGTGTTCTTCCAGGGCGCGCTGCTGGCCGGATACCTGTACGCCCACCTGCTGGGCAAGATCCCGTCGCGCCTGGCTCAACTGATCGTCCACGCCGCCGTGCTCGCCCTGGCGGCGCTGGCCCTGCCCATCGGGCTGCACGACCAGTCGCCGCCGCTGGACAGCGAGATGCCCATCGGCTGGGTGCTCAAGACCCTGGCGCTGACCGTCGGGGCGCCGTTCTTCGCCCTGGCCTCGGCCGGCCCGCTGCTGCAGAAGTGGTTCGCGCAGACCGACCACCCCCACGCCCGCGACCCGTACTTCCTGTACGCCGCCAGCAACCTCGGCTCCATGCTCGCGCTGCTGGGCTATCCCCTGCTGCTCGAGCCGGCCGTCGGCCTGTCCGGCCAGCGCGTCCAGGGGTCGATCGCGTACGGGCTCTTCGCGGCGTCGGCCCTGGCGTGCGGGTGGTGGATGCTGCGCCGGCCCGTTGCCGCCGCGACGCCCATCAGAACGCCCGCCGTTGCTCCGCCCGACCCGTCGGCCAGCGATGAATCTGTGCAGGCGGCGCTCTCCACCAGCGTCACTCCCCTGGTGCGGCTGCGTTGGGTCTTCCTGGCCTTCGTGCCGTCGAGCATGATGCTCGGCGCCACCCAGTACATCGCCACCGACATCGCGTCGTTCCCGCTGCTGTGGGTCATCCCGCTGTCGATCTACCTGCTGACGTTCATCGTCGCGTTCAGCCCGCGTTGCCGCTGGGTCGTTCGCGT
>JAEUIX010000033.1 GCA_016794945.1 Phycisphaerae bacterium | reverse complement strand
ACGACGACCGCACCATGTGGTTCGCCGACGTCAATTCAGACGCCGGCCCCACGCCGCGCCGTTTCAAGCACATCGTCGGCAACGTCGCCGAACTCGTCTTCGAGAAGCCCGAGCTGTTCAACGGCATGCGCGTCGGGGCCTTCGACGCCGTCGACAACATCATCAACAAGCAGCCCGAGAACCGGACGCTGTTCCTCGCCGCCGGCGGCTCGGCCATCTCCGCCCGTCTCGACGGCGATGCGCTCTTCAAGCCCCAGACCATCAAGGCCGGCGCCCAGCGACGCCTCTTCCAGTACGGCTGCGCCGACCTGGGCTTCAGGCTCGCCTTCACGCCCATCGTCGGCGGCGCGCTCGACCTGTCCTTCTCCCAGCGCGTCGACAAGGTCGTTCAGCCCGCCGGCTTCGCCGCCCCGGCCGCCAACTCCGGCGGCTGACCGCTACCGCCCGTCCGTCGGCACCGTCGCGATCGGGGCGCCCAGGTACGAGCCGCGCGCCACCCGCGCCGACCTCGTCCCGTACACCATCTGGCCAACCGCGTCGCCCACCGCCAGCGCGCGCGGACCCTCGCTCCGGATCTCCCGCGGCTCGCTCAGCGAACCGACCGACCGCTCAGGACCGCCGCACGCCGCCAGCAGCAGGCACGGAACGCACATCACGATGGCAATGGGGGACCGACGCATACAAGCCTCCGGCGCCAGGGGCGCCCTTCAACTCGCGGCCGGTCTTCAGTTGCACCTTCCATCGGCAGGTCCGCCCGCCGCCGTTGGGCTCTGTGCCCCCGAAGCCCCCGGACAAGCCCCATGGCGCCCGCACGTCCGTCAGGCCACCCCCAGCCGGTACCGCCCACCGCGGCTAGAGTCCGATAATCTCTCGCGAGTTGCGTGTTCCGAGAAAAACCGCCATACTCACCGGGCTGCCGTGCTCCGCCCAAGCCCCGGCAGCCACAAGGAACTTCCACGTATGGGTACGGCCCGCAGTGCCAGGACACGGCAGCGGGGCATCGGCCTCGGTCAGGTCCTCCGTGTGCTCCCCATCGGAGCGAGCGTGGTCGCCTGCGCCGCGGGGTCGGCCTTCGGCCTCCCGTTGGCTCCCCTCACCGGTGCGCAACCCGCCGAGCCCGGCAAGGCGACGCCGCCCAAGCCACCCGTGCCCGACTCTGAACCCAAGCCCAAGGCCCCGGACGCCCCCGGCCAGCCCGGCGACACCCCGGAACCGCCCCCGCAGCCCGAGCAGGACCCCGCCGCCCCGGAGTTCCCGATCTCTCACCTGGTGCTCTCCTATCACATCGAGCACCCGGCCCTGCCGCCCATCGATGAACTCCTGGCCGCCGCCACGGTCACGCTGGGCCTCAGCGGCGCCGACTTCGTCGCGCCCGGCGCGGGCCAGCAGCAGGCCACGCTGACGCTGCGCGAGCTCGAGGCGCGCCTCGCCGGCGAGCCGACGCCCCGGCTCTCCCGCCAGGCGCTGCGCCTGACGCTGCAGGCGATCGTCCGCGAACTCGGCCGGCGCGGGCTCATCGGCATCATCGTCGAGGTCGACCCCGACGACCTGGAGATCCGGCCCGACGGCGAACGGGAGATCTGGAGCGACCTGCGCAAGGAAGACGGCCGGACCGAGCTGCGCGCCCGCGTCTACGCGCCCATCGTCACCCAGGTGCGGTCCGTCGCCGCCGGCGACCGCGTCACCAGGGACAAGGTCAACAACCCCGTCCACGCACGCATCCTCAGGAACAGCCCCGTCCGCCCCGAAGAGCCCGGAAACCCCGAGCGGAACGACCTGCTCCGCAAGGACCTTCTCGACGACTACGTCCTGCGGCTCAACCGGATCCCCGGCCGCCGCACCGACATCGCCATCACCGGCGGCGAGGCCGGCGACGTCACGCTTGACTACCTCGTCCGCGAGAGCAACCCGCTGCTGCTCTACTTCCAGGTCAGCAACACCGGCACCAAGGAAACCAACGAGTGGCGCGAACGCCTCGGCTTCCAGCTCGTCCAGCTGGCGGACCGCGACGACGTGCTGTCGCTCGACTACGTCACCGCGGCGTTCAACTTCTCCCACGTCGTCAACGCCTCCTACGAGTTCCCCATCGGCGACCTCGACCGCCTCCGGGCCCGCGCCTACGCCTCCTACTCACAGTTCGACGCCAGCGAGGTCGGCGTCAGCGCCGAGAACTTCTCCGGCCGCTCCTGGATCGTCGGCGGCGAACTGGCCTGGAACATCTTCCAGCAGCGAGAGGTCTTCCTCGATCTCGTGGCCGGCCTGCGATACCAGAACGTCATGGTCGACAACCAGACCGTGCTCATCAAGGGCCAGACCGGCTTCTTCATCCCCAGCATCGGCCTGCGCCTCGAACGCACCACCGAGGAGTCCTCCACCAGCATCTCCATCGGCGTCGAGGGCAACGTCCCCGGCGTCGCCACCAACGCCGCCGAGCTCAACGCCCTCGGCCGCCTGTCCACCGACGACGCCTGGGTCGCCTCGCCGTTCCACCTCGAGCACACGTTCTTCCTCGAGCCCATCCTCGACCCCGAGAACTACCGCGCCGGCAAGTCCACCCTCGCCCACGAGATCGCCCTCTCCATCCGCGGCCAGGCCGCCTTCGACCACCGCCTCGTCCCCAACTTCGAACAGGTCGCCGGAGGCCTCTACTCCGTCCGTGGCTACCCCGAATCGGTGGTCGCCGGCGACACCGTCGTCATCGCCTCCGCCGAGTACCGCCTCCACATCCCGCGCCTCCTCGGCATCCAGGAAGAACCCGGCACGCTCTTCGGCGAATCGTTCCGGTGGGCGCCGCAGCAGCCCTACGGCCGACCCGACTGGGACCTCATCGTGCGAGCCTTCGTCGACGCAGCCCGAACCGTCAACAGCCGCCGGCTCCCCTTCGAGTCCGACCAGACTCTGCTCAGCACCGGCCTGGGCCTCGAGCTCGTCTACCGCCGCAACGTCAGCTTCCGCGTCGACTGGGGCTGCGTCCTCGACGCCGTCCCCGGCAAGGCCGAGCGCGGCGATAACCGCTTCCACTTCCTGGCGACCCTGCTGTTCTGACCGGCCGCGGACGCTCCCGCGGCCCGGAGCCCGGCCATGCTTCGACCCAAGCGTCGTTTCCTCAGGCCCCACCCCCGACTGCTCTTCCGAGCGGCCGGCTCGGCCTTCAGCATCCTCGGCGTCATCATCGCCGCGCGACCCGCCGCCGCTCAGGTCACCGGCGAACAGGTCGTCTCCGGTCAGGCCGCCTTCCACCGCAACGGCGCCAACACCACCATCACCGCCGCCAACAACACCGTCATCAACTACCAGCAGTTCAGCATCGCCCCCGGCGCCACCGTCCGGTTCATCCAGCCCGATTCCGCCAGCCGCGTCCTCAACCGCGTCACCGGCCCCGACCCCAGCACCATCGCCGGCAGCCTCATCGCCAACGGCATCGTCTACATCGTCAACCCCGCCGGCGTCTACTTCCGCCAGGGCGCGCTCGTCGACGTCGCCGGCATCTACGCCGCCGCGGGACACATCGCCGACGCGGACTTCCTCTCCGGCGTCAACCGCTTCACCGACGTCGGCGGCCGCGTCGTCAACCAGGGCGCCATCCATGCCCACACCGCCGCCCTCATCGGCTCGGTGGTCTCCAACGAGGGCGTCATCGAGTCCCCCGGCGGCGTCGTCACCCTCGTCGCCGGCGACGAGGTGCTGCTCGGCGAGCGCGGCAGCGCGATCTACGTCCGAATGAACCCGCCCTCCGGGCCCGAGGAGGCCGACCCCGCCTCCGGCCACGCCGGCGCCGACGGCGGCCCCGCGCCCATGCCCGGCTCGCCCCGCGTCAGCAACAGCGGCACCATCAACGCACGCACCGGGC
>JAEUIX010000043.1 GCA_016794945.1 Phycisphaerae bacterium | reverse complement strand
AAGCGTGCGGTCGAAGTAGAGCGTTCCGAACGTCAGCGTCGGGCCGTCGAGACCGGGGCGCAGGATGCCCGCGTTCACCGCCGGCATGGTGAGGATCAGGCCGAGGCCCTCGAGGCTGTGGCCGGCGCCGTTGGTCAGTTGCTCGGTGCCGTTGCCGGTCCAGTTGAACCGGGCCTCGCTGTTGGGCATGACGACCCGGCCGCCGCCCTGGAAGGTCATGGGGCCGTTGAGCAGCAGCTGGCTGGGGCCCGATTGGCCATTGCCGAGGGTGATGCGGCCGTCGTTGACGATGGTGCCGCGGACGTTGATGCCGTTGTTGGAGGGAACGACCACGTTGGCGTTCGGGGCGATGGCGGTGTTCTGGAGCGTGGCATTGAAGGGCCAGATCACGCCCGAGCCTTCGGTGCCCAGCGTGCCGGGCCCGGTGATCAGCGTGTTGCCGGTGATGAACACGACGGACCCGTTGCGGGCGATGATCTGGCCGTTGTTGGTGGCGGTGGCGCCGCCGGTGAGCCAGAGCCGGGCGCCGTTGGCGGCGTCGTAGATGCCGGAGTTGGTGAAGCCGTAGGCGCTGACGATCATGGTCAGGTCGCGCGCCGGGTCGTCGGCGCGGACGAGCCCCTGGTTGATGATGTTGATCGCGCCGTTGCCGAAGAGCCCGCCGCCGCGGATGATGTGCGCCGGTCCGTTGGTCAACTGCTCGGTGCCGTTGCCGGTCCAGGAGATGACGGGGTTGCTCCCGGCGAGGACGAACTGACCGGTGCCTTCGAAGGCGACGGGCTGGCGGACGATGAACGTGGCGTTGCCCGCGGCGGCGTCGAGGCGGATGACGCCGTTGTTGGTGATGGTGGATCGGAGCTCGGCGGTGACGCCCTGGCCGATCGACACCTGCGAGCCGGCGGGGATGGTCAGGCTGGAGAGCAGCACGCCGCCGCCGGCGAGATTGACCGAGCCCGTGCCTTCGCTGGCGAGCGTGCCTCCGGTCAGGTGGAGGTTGCCGCTGAGCAGGACGGCCGAGCCGGTCCGGGCGGTGATGAGGCCGTTGTTGACGGCGGGGGTGCCCTGGGTGGCGCCGTTGATCTGGAGCGTGCCCCCGCCGGTGGCCTGCATGACGCCGTGGTTGGTGAAGCCGTACGTGCTGGTGGTGACGGTCATCGTGTTGCCGGAGATGTCGGCGCTGAACAGGCCGTGGTTCGTCAGGCCCACGGCGCCAACGCCGAAATGGCCGGAACCGCGAAACGTGTGGTTGGCGCCGTTGATCACCTGCTCGGTGCCGTTGCCGGTCCAGATGACGCGGCTGCCGGCGCCGTTGAGGAAGACCTGTCCGTTGCCGCTGAACGTGACCGGCTGGCGGATGGCCATGGAGGCGAAGGTGTTGGGCCCGGGCGCGTTGAAGCGGATGACGCCGTCGTTGACGATGCTGCCGCGGAGCTCGACGGTGTTGTTGTCGGGCGTCACGACGGCCGAGCCGGCGGGGATCGCGACGTTGGAGATGAGCACGCCGCCGCCGTTGATCTCCACGGATCCGGAGCCCTCGCTGGCGAGCGTGCCGCCGGTCAGGTGCAGGTTGCCGTTGAGCAGCACGCGGGAGCCGGTGCGGGCGACGATGGTGTTGTTGTTCGCGGCGGGCGAACCCTGGCTCACGCCGGAGATGTTGAGCGTGCCGCCCGACACGCCCTGCATGACGCCGTTGTTGGTGAAGCCGTAGGTGCTCGCGATGACGGTCAGCGACTGCCCCGGTGCGTCGGCGCTGTAGAGGCCGTCGTTGACGATGCCGATGGACCCGTTGCCGACGAGGCCGTAGCCGCGGACGGTGTGGTTCGGGCCGTTGGTGAGCAGTTCGGTGCCGGCGCCGATCCACTCGACCATCGCGTTGGGAGCGTTGAGCACGAGCTGGCCGTTGCCCGAGAGCGTCAGGGGCGGGCCGACGAGCAGCCGGGCGCTGCCGGGGCCGGCGGATTCGACGCGGATGGTGCCGTTGTTGACGTGGGTGTCGCGCATCAGCAGGTTGCGGCCCTCGCCGATGAGCAGCGTGCTGCCGGGGCTGATCGTGAGGCCCCGGGCCGCCGGGCTGCCGGAGTTGGAGCGGATGACGCCGGAGCCGGCGGTCTGGAGCGTGCCGTTGCGCAGGTCGCAGTTGTCGAGCCAGACGGCGGAGTTGTTCTCGGCACGGATGATGCCGCCGGTGTTGTCGATGAACCCCGGGAGCGTGCCCGAGGGGTTGTACAGCGACAGTGCGCCGCCGGCCGAGGCGCGGGCCGTGCCGAGGTTCCGGCCCAGGGGCACGCCCAGCACGCGGCCCGGGAGGTCGGCGTCGACGGTGCCTTCGTTCCAGAGCGGCGCGGCGGCGGACCAGCCGACCGAGCCGGCGATGGTGTGGCCGGGGAGGTTGGTGATTCGGTCGGCGCCGGAGCCCGTCCAGTTGATCAGGGCGGCGTCGGCGTCGAATTCCAGGCGGCCGGAGCCGCTGAAGCGATGGTCGCGGGTGATGTCCATCAGCGAGCCGCCCGCGCCCGAGGCGCGGGTGATGCGGATCAGCCCGTTGTTGACGTGCGTGGCGCTGGCGCCGCTCGTGAACAGGCGCAGCGTGGCGCCGCTGTTGAGGATCAGCGAGCCGGAGATCGACATCGACGGCGTCGCGACCCAGGCCCCGGAGTTGTACTGGTCGGTGATGGTCCAGTTGATCGGCTGGTTGACCGTCAGGGTGTTGCCGGCGCCGATCTGCAGCAGCCACACGCGCGGGTCGTTGGTGGAGAAGCCGGAGCAGTCGACCGAGGCGCCGCTGAGAATGCGCGCGATGGCGACCGACGCCCCATTGAGCGGCACCCCCGCGCCGCCGAGCGTGTCGAGCCAGTTGCCGCCGTTGAAGTACGACCCGCCCAGGGCCGGGCCGGTCCACGAAGCGTCCCGCGGCTGCGCCAGGGCGACAGGGGTGATCAGGCCGCAGGCCGAAAGGAGCGCGGCGGCAGCCGGGCGGGACGCAGTTGAGCGACGGATCATGGCAGACTCTCCTTCTTCCGGGGTGTGGCAGCCGGTCGGGGACGGCCCCCTCGAGCGCCCCCGAACGACGTAGGGGCGGGCGCGCCTCAATCTGACGGCGCCGGCGGTGGAATTGCGTGAATCGCCCCGGATTCGGGGTATATTCGGTCTGTGCTGAGCCAAACCGCAACACACGCGACGCTGCTGGCCCGGGTCAGTGCGGGAGCGGACCCGGCTGCGTGGGCGGAGTTCTGCGCGCGGTACGGCCACTTGATCCGGGCGTTCTGTCGGCGGCGCGGGCTTCAGGAGGCGGACACGGACGACGTGCAGCAGGAGGTGCTGCTGAACCTGAGCCGGTCGATGCCGGGGTTCCACTACGACCCGACCAAGGGCAAGTTTCGGTCCTATCTCAAGACGGTGGTGCTGCACGCGATCTTCCGCCGGGCCGGTCAGAACCACGGCGAACAGGCGCTAGAGGTGGTCGAGGAACGCACGCGCGCGGCCTCGGCGGACGCCGAGGTGGACGCGCACTGGGAGGCCGAATGGCGGCAGTATCACTTGAGGGCGGCGCTGGCGACGCTAGCGGAGGACTGCTCCGAGCGGGACCTGACCGCGTTCGAGCGGTACGCGGTGCGCGGGGAGGAACCGGCGCAGGTCGCTTCGGCGCTGGGGCTTTCGATGGACCAGGTGTACCAGATCAAGAGCCGCCTGCTGCGCCGGCTCACCGAGCAGATCGAGCGCCAGGTGGACGAGGAAGGGTGACGGAGCCTGGACCATGACGGCCGGGTCGGCGCAGTGGTATCGGTCCGAGGGCGCGCTGCTGGAGGAGTTGCGGCGGGCGTCGCCGCGCCCGTCGGGACCGCCCGAGGTCCCCGGGTACGCCGACCTGGTGGAGATCCGGCGGGGCGGGCAGGGCGTGGTGTACAGCGCGGTGCAGCGATCGACGCGTCGGAAAGTGGCGGTGAAGGTGATGCTGGACGCGGCGCCGACGGCCGGGGCGCGCCGGCGCTTCGAGCGGGAGGTGGACCTGGCGGCGTCCCTGCGGCACCCGGGGGTGGTGCGGGTGTACGACGGCGGCACGACGACCGACGGTCGGCCGTACCTGGTGATGGAGCACATCGACGGCCGGCCGCTGGATGAGTTCGTGGAGTCGCGGGGCTGGTCAGGGAAGCCCGGCGCGCGCGCGATCGTGGAACTGGTCGCGCGGGCGGCCGAGTCGGTGCAGTACGCGCACGAGCGCGGCGTGATCCACAGGGATCTCAAGCCGTCGAACATCCTCGTGACGTCCGACGGGCAACCGCACGTACTGGATTTCGGCCTGGCCAAGGCGCTGCAGGCCGGCGATTCGGCCGAGGTCACCCTCAGCGCCACCGGGCAGTTCATGGGCTCGCTGGCCTGGGCGAGCCCGGAGCAGGCGGCGGGCGCGGCGGGCGGGGCCGACGTGCGCAGCGACGTGTACGCGCTCGGGGTGGTGCTGTACCGGGCGCTGACGGGCCGCTACCCGTACGACGTGACCGGGCCGATCCGCGCGGTGCTCAACCGCATCGGCTCACAGCCGCCGGAGCGGCCGAGCCGCGCGGCGACGTGGATCGACGCCGACCTGGAGACCATCCTGCTGACCTGCCTGGCCAAGGAGCCGGCGCGCCGGTACTCCGGCGCGGGCGCCCTGGCGGCGGATCTGCGCCGGTGGCTGGCCGGCGAGCCCATCCTGGCCCGGGCCGACAGCGCCTGGTACCTGGTGCGCTCGGCGGTGCGCAGGCACCGCGGCCCGGTGCTGGCGGGGGCGGCGGTGTTCGCTCTGAGCGTCGCCGCCAGCGTCGTGCTGGCCGTCATGTACGCCCGCGCGGCGCGGGCCGAGCGAGAAGCGGTGCGGCAGGGGTTGGAGAAGAGCGCGGCCAATCAGTTCCTCCAGGAGGTGCTCGGCGCAGCGAACCCTTCGGCCTCCGGTCGGCAGGTGCGCGTGGTGGACGTTCTGTCGCGCGCTCAGGAGCGCCTGCGTACCGACGAGGGCATGGCCGACGAGACCCGCTCGGCGCTCCGCGAGACGCTCGGCGTGACCTACGCCGGCCTGAGCATGCACGCCGAGGCGGCGGCCCTGCTCGAGGGAGCGGCGGCCGAGCGTGCCCAGCGCCTGGGGCCCGAGCACGCCGACACGCTGGGGACGCGCGTGCACCTGGCGATGGCGCGCCTGCGCCTGGGAAGCCTGGACGAAGCCGAATCGCTGGCGGGCGCCGTGCTGGAGGTTGCCGAGCGGACCCGGCCGGCGGGGCACCCGCTGCGGGCCGGCGCGCTGCACGTGCTGGGCCTGGTGCGGTACAACCGCGGGAAGCTGGCCGAAGCCGAGTCGATGCTCTCCCGGGCCGTGGCCGAGGCCGAATCGGGACCGTCGGCCGACCATCGGCTGGAGATCGTGGGCGACCTGGCCATGGTCTACCGAGCGCAGTCGCGCCTGCCGGAGGCCGAGCGGCTCTACCGGGAGCAGTTGAAGCGGGCCGTCGAGCGCCGGGGCGAGCGCGGCCCCGAGGCGCTGCGGCTGATGAACAACCTGGCGGTGCTGCTGAACCGGCGCGGCGGGGGCGAGGAGGCCGAGCGGCTGTACCGCGCGTGCGAGGAGTCATCGCGGGAGGTGCTGGGCGAGGACTCGGACAACACGATCTCAACCCGCATCAACCTGGCGAAGATGCTCGCGGACCAGCGGCGGTTCGCCGAGGCCGAGCCGCGGAGCAGGGCGGCGTACGAGCAGTGCCGGCGCGTCTACGGGCCGGAGCACCCGACCACGCTGTCGGCGATGAACAACCTGTCGAGCCTGCTGGCCGACGCGGGGCAGTTGGACGAGGCCGAGGCTCTGCTGCGGGGGTGCCTGGAGATCCGGCTTCGGACGCTGGGCGACGAGCACCCGCGGACGCTGGTGACGATGTCAAACCTGTCGAGCCTGCTGCGCGACCGGGGCCGGGACGCCGAGGCGCTGGAGAACGACGGGCGCGTGCTGGAGATCCGGCGGCGCACGCTGGGCGACGACCACCTCGACACGCTGAACACCCAGAACAACATCGGGCTGGCGCTGTTCAAGTTGGGGCGATACGAGGAGGCCGCCGAGCGGTTCGCCCGCGCCGTCGCGGGGGTCGATCGCTCGGCTCCGAAGCACTGGACGGCGGGGCAGTACCGGGCGAACCTGGGGCGGGCGCTGCTCAAGGCCGGGCGGGCGGCGGAGGCCGAAGCGCCGCTGCGCGAAGGGCACTCCCGGCTCAGGGCGACGCTGGGCGATCGCGATGCGCGGACGCGCCAGACCGCCGAGACCCTGGCCGACGTACTGCGCGCGCTCGGCCGGGCCGACGAGGCTGAGGCGCTGGCCCCGGCAGGGACGGGTGACAAGCAGCCGTGAGCCGTCGCACGCGCCGGAGATGCCCACGGCGGCCCCTATAGTCCGCCCCCCGATCGGGGCGAACAGAAAGGGCAGACCGTGGCAGAGGCGAGCAACCACTTCGACGTGATCGTGATCGGCGGGGGACCGGCGGGCTACGTGGGGGCGATCCGCGCAGCGCAGCTGGGCTTCAGGACGGCGATCGTCGAGCGGGCCAAGCTCGGCGGCGTCTGCCTGAACTGGGGGTGCATCCCCTCCAAGGCGCTGCTGGCCAACGCCGAGCTGATGGAGAAGATCCGCCGCCAGGACGACCAGAAGTTCTGGGGCCTGAAGATCAGCGGCGAGGTGGGCTTCGACTGGGACCGCGTGATCGGCCGGTCGCGCGACGTGGCGGCGAAGCTGAACAAGGGCGTCGAGTTCCTGATGAAGAAGAACAAGATCACGTTCTTCACGGGCAACGCCAAGCTGACCAGGGCGGCGACGGCCGCCAACGGCAACCGCTGCACGGTGGAGGTGCAGGAGTGCCAGGTGCGCGAGGAGCTGACCAGCGCCCCCGCGACGCCGGGCAAGACGACGCAGACGCTCACGGCCGATTCGGTGATCGTCGCGACGTGGTCGGTGGCGCGCGACCTGCCGTTCGCCAGGTTCGACGGCGACCGCATCTGGGGCGCCCGCGAGGCGATGTACAACAAGGAGCGTCCGAAGAAGCTGGTGGTGGTCGGTGCCGGGGCGATCGGCATGGAGTTCGCCTACTTCTACCACTCCATGGGGACCGAGGTCACGGTGGTCGAGATGCTCGACCGCGTGCTGCCGGTGGAGGACCACGACGTCAGCAAGACGCTCGAGCGGCTGTACACCAAGCACGGGATGAAGTTCCTCCTCGGGCACGCGACGACGGCGGTGGAGAAGACCGCGACGGGGGTGAAGGTGACCGTGGCGCCCTTCGCCGGCGGCAAGGCCGACGCCGGCAAGGCGCAGACGCTCGAGGCGGACCGCGTGCTGCTGGCCATCGGCGTCAAGGGGCGGACCGACGGTCTGTGCGACGCCTCGCTCGGGCTGAAGATCGAGAAGGACCACATCGTCACCGACTTCCAGCCGGGCGTGACGACCAACCAACCGATCGACTACAAGACCAACCTGCCGGGCGTGTACGCCGTGGGCGACGTGATCGGCCCGCCCTGGCTGGCGCACGTCGCCAGCGAGGAGGCCATGATCTGCGTCGAGCGGCTGGCCTGGCGCAAGGACCCGAAGAAGCACCACGAGCCGATCCCGCTCGACTACACGGTGATCCCCGGGTGCACCTACTGCATCCCCCAGGTCGCCAGCGTCGGCTTCACCGAGCAGAAGCTCATCGCCGACGGGCTGGTCAAGGGCAAGGACTACTCGGTGGGCAGCTTCCCGTTCAGCGCGCTGGGCAAGGCCATCGCCGCGGCCCACACGGACGGGTTCTGCAAGATCATCCGGGGCCTGCCGCGCGGGGAGATCCTGGGGGCTCACCTGATCGGCGACCAGGCGACGGAACTGATCGCCGAGCTGAGCCTGGCGCGCCGGCTGGAGGCGACGACCGAGGAGATCATCGTGACGACCCACGCGCACCCGACCATGCACGAGAGCGTGCGCGAGGCGGCGCTGGCGGCCGAGGGTCGCGTGATCAACGCCTGAGCGGTTTTGGTAGGCTGGGCGGATGATCGCATCATTCAGCAAACGTGCCGTCGCGGCGCTGGTGCTGGCGGCCGCGCCGCTGTGCGCCGGCGCCGAACCCAAGCCCTCCGAGCCCGGCGCGCCCTCGGTCACGGAGGGGATTGTGGTGATCGCCGGCCAGCGGGTGGTCTACCGCGCCACGGCGGGGCTGACCCCGCTGATGGACGACAAGCTGAAGGTCAAGGCCAACGTCTTCTCGATCGTGTACGAGCGGCTGAGCGACAGCGAGAAGGATGAATCGGGCAAGGCGCGCACGCTCGCGTCGATCGACCCGTCGGCGCGTCCGGTGACCTTTGCGTTCAACGGCGGGCCGGGGTCGTCGTCGGTGTGGCTGCACCTGGGGGCGCTGGGTCCTCGGCGCGTGCGGATGGGCCCCGAGGGGGAGATGCCCGCGTCGGCGGTGCTGGCCGACAACGCGTCGAGCTGGCTGGACTTCACCGACCTGGTGTTCATCGATCCGGTGAGCACGGGCTACAGCCGCGCCGCCGAGGGGGAGGACCCCAAGCAGTTCCACGGGCTGGACGAGGACGTGCGCTGGGTGGCGGAGTTCATCCGGCTGAGCCTGACGCGGGGCAAGCGTTGGCTGAGCCCGAAGTACCTGGTGGGCGAGTCGTACGGCACGACGCGGGCCGCGGGCATGTCGCGCGAGTTGCAGGAGCGGCTGGGGATCTACGTCTCGGGCATCGCGCTGATCTCGCCGGTGCTGAACTTCCAGACGACATCGTTCGACGTGGGCAACGACACGCCGTACTGGCTCTTCCTGCCGACGTACACGGCGACGGCCTGGTACCACAAGCGCCTGGCGCCGCCGCTGGCCGGCGACCTGGTGCGCACGCTGGACGAGGTTCGGGCGTTCGCACGCACCGACTACATCACCGCCCTGGCCGAGGGCGACCGGCTCGACGCGGCGCGGCGGGAGGCGATCGCGGAGCGCCTCGCGGCGTACACGGGGCTGTCGAAGGAGTTCATCCTGCGCAGCAACCTGCGGCCGACCATCGGGGCCTTCACCAAGGAGCTGCTGCGCGACCAGGGCCGCACGGTGGGCCGGCTGGACAGCCGCTTCAAGGGCATCGACCGCACCGACGTCGGCGAATCGCCGGAGTACGACCCGTCGTACGCCGCGATTCAGGGCGTGTACACCTCCGCCATGAACGACTACGCGCGGCGCGAGCTGCGCTTCGAGTCGGACCTGAACTACGAGATCCTCACGGGCAACGTGCGCCCGTGGTCGTTCGCCTCGGCGAGCAATCGCTACGCCAACGTCGCCGAGTCGCTCCGGCGCTCGATCAGCGTCAACCCGAACCTTCGGGTGTGGGCCGCGTGCGGGTACTACGACCTGGCGACGCCCTTCGCCGCGGCGGGGTACACGCTGCACAACCTGCAGCTCGACCCGGCCCTGCACGGCAACATCACGCAGACGTTCTATGAGTCGGGGCACATGATGTACGTGCGCGAGGCCGACCTGGAAAAACTCCGGCAGGACGCGGCGCGCTGGTACGGCGCCGCCCCGAAGCCCTGAGCGCCGAGTGCCGGTTCAGCGCGATTCGATCTCGGCGCGACGAGATTCCAGGTGCGGCGGCAGGCAGACGCGAGAGCCCAGTTCGGCGGCCGGTTCGTCCACCGTGAACCCGGGGCCGTCGGTGGCAATCTCGAGTTTCACGCCCCCGGGCTCGTAGAAGTAGGCCGACCGGAAGTACGTGCGGTCGAACACTTCGGTGGGGCGCAGGCCGTCGTTGGTCAGCGCGGCGGCCAGCGCGGACTGATGGGCCGAATCGGCGGCACGGAACGCCGCGTGGTGCAGCGACCCGGCGCCGGGGTCGCGCGGCGGCGGCCGGTCGCACGGGGCGATGTCGATCAGACTCGGGTCGGGTCGGTCGCCGGTGGGCGCCAGGCGGCGACGGGCCGCGCCCGGGCGGCGGTCGTCGAAACCCAGGCGGCGGCGCAGCAGGTCGGCCAGGCCCGGCGCGTCGGCCGTGTCGAGCCGCACGCCCAGGAGCGCCGCGCGAAGGTGGGATCCAGCGTGCGGACGCTCGAGCAGTTCCAGAGAGAGGCCGTCGGGGTCCAGCGCGTGCAGCGCGGGTTCCCCGAGCACTTCGATCGTGCGCACGCTCGGAGCGCCGGCCTCGGTGAGTCGCGCGGCCCATCGCGACAGCGTGCCCGGGGCGACAGCCAGTATCAGCCCGCCGCACCGCGGCGCGCCCGTTGCTTCGGGCGGCCGGATGAAGAACGTGACGATGGAGCCGGGCCGTGCCTGGTCGTTGCCGAAGTACAGGTGCGGGCACATCGAGTCCACGTACGCGACGGTGCGTTTGACGAGCCGCAGGCCGAGCAGCCCGCGGTAGAACGCGATCGTCGTGCGTTCGTCGGTCGCGACGGCGGTGGCGTGGTGCAGGCCCGGCGAGGGGGTCATGGATGGGCCCCTTCCGCGCCGTCGAGCACGCGGCGCAGGGTCGCCGCGAGCGTGGGAACGTTGTCCCCGTGGCACACGGATTCGTGATCGCCTGGCGAGGCGAGGATCTCGGTCGGTCCGTCGGCGAGGGAGGCGAACTCCAGCCGGGGGTCGGGCGTGACGGCGATGCGAGCATCGCGCGCCAGCACGAACGTCGTCGGCACGGCGCACCGGCCCGGGCGGTAGCGCATCACGGCGGCGGCGTTGGCGTTGTGGATGAACCGTCGCAGGGCCGGGATCCTGTGCGGCGGCAGCGGGCGCCTCAGCAGCGCCAGCGTCGCCAGGTAGGTGCGCCAGCGCACGGTGCGCACGACGTGGCGCGCCAGCCAGCGGCGCTGCTGGCCGGAGGTCATCAGCAGCCGGCTGCCGGCGGCCCAGGTGTCGATGATCACCAGGTGCGCCACGGGTCGGCCGCGCCGCGTGAGCCGGCGTGCCATCTCCCAGGCGACCAGCCCGCCCATGCACACTCCGCCGAACACGTAAGGCCCGTGCGGAT
>JAEUIX010000279.1 GCA_016794945.1 Phycisphaerae bacterium | reverse complement strand
GGCTGGCTGGCCCCCAGCACGCGGAGCACCGCGATCTGCCTCCTCCGCTGCTCCATCGAGTTGTACAGCGCCAGGAGGATGCCGATCCCCGACGACACCAGCACCGCCGCGGCGATCGCCACGACGATCCGGTCGATCGAGCCCACGATGCCCCACAGGTTCCGGATCTCGCTCTGCACCAGCGAGGCGGTGAACGCCGGGTCCTGCCGCAGTTCGGCGAAGACCTGCCCGACCACGCGCCCGTCCCGGCAGCGCAGGTACACGCCGGTGATCTTGCGTTCCTCGTCGGTCAGGTTCTCCGGCGTGGGCTCCGCGGCGGCGGCGCCCGTCTTGCGCGCCGCGTCGGCCCGGGCCTCGTCGGCGTGGATGATCCAGGTGGAATCGAGCGTGATGAACACGGCGCGGTCGTGGGCGGTGCCGGTCGGCTCCAGCACCGCCGTCACCTTGTACGGGTGCTCATCGTGGCTGTGGCCCGCGGCTCCAGTGCCGTGGGTAATGGCGACCGAGTCGCCCACGCGGGCGCCTGTCGCCCGGGCCGCGATGGCCCCGAGCACCACGTCGAACGTGCCCGCGGGCGGGCCGCCCTGGGCAAAGCGGAACGGCTCGCCGACCACCGGCTCGAACTTCGTGAAGAACTCGGGCCCCACGGCCATGGTGGGCATGCCGCGGTACGAATCGCCCTGTTGAACCGGCAGGGCCCACTCGATCCGCCGATCGCCCGAAGCGAAGCGCTCGCTGTAGGCCGTCCACGTCAGGTACTTTTGCGGCGCCCGGGCGTAGTACACGGCCTCCAGCACGCCGGCCAGCGGGCTCTGCCCCCCGGCGGTCACGACCATGTCCATGTTCCCGGTGCCGCGCTCGAACGCGCGCCGGCTGGCGTCGCGCATCGCCAGCAGGTTCAGCATCAGCGCCACCGCCACCCCGACCGAGAGGACCGTGACGCACGTCGAGAACAGCCGCGCCCTGAGGCTGCGCACCACGATGGACATGTCGCTCATGGCCATGGGTTGCTCCGGGTCACGCCCCCGCTCCGATCCCCGTCGGCGCCGCCGCGTGCAGCGGCACGACCCGGCCGAACCGCGCCGCCATCGCCGGATCGTGCGACACGCACAGCAGCGCCGCCCGCTCGTCGCGGCACGCCCGCTGGATCAGGTCCATCGCGGCGCCCGTGTTGGCCGGGTCGAGCGAAGCCGTCGGCTCGTCGGCCAGCACCAGCGCCGGGCGGCACGCCAGCGCCCGGGCCACCGCCACCCGCTGCTGCTGGCCCACAGACAGCTCGTCGGGCTCCGCCGACATCTCCCGCTCGCCCAACCCCAGCGCCGACAGCAGCGACCGCCCCCGCTCGCGGTGCTCACGGCGCGGCAGGTCGCTGAACATCAGCGCCAGCATCACGTTCTCCAGCGCTGAGAAGCCCGCCAGCAGGTGGAAGGTCTGGAAGATCATCCCGACGTGCCGTCCCCGGAAGGTGTCCCGCGCGCCCGGCGGCATCGCGTGCACGTCGCGCCCCGCGACTGTCACCGTGCCTGCGGTCGGCTCGATGAGCCCCGCGATGATCTGCAGCAGCGTTGACTTGCCGACGCCGGACCCGCCGGTCAGGAGCGCCTGCTCGGCCGAGTTCAGCCGGAGGTCCGGGATGTTCAACAGGTCCAGGGCCGCGCCGGGGTAACGGAAGCGCAGGCCGCGGACGGCCAGTGCCGGAGCGTCGGTCTGTTCGGAAGGCGGCATCGATCGTTCCCGCAACAGTGTTGCAGGAGCGTAGCGGCCCGCTCGCCCGGCGTCACGCCGACCCCGGCCGGTGCGACGCATCCGCCAGAACCACCTGCCAGAAGCCGACGTCATGCCACCCGCCGAACTTGTACCCCGCGTGCCGGAAGCGCCCCACGAACTCGAACCCCAGCCGCTCGTGCAGCCGCACCGAAGCCTCGTTCGGCAGCGTCACGCCCCCGATGGCGGAGTGAAACCCGCGCCGCCGCAGGTCGTCCAGCAGTTCCCTGTAGATCGCCGTCCCCAGCCCGCGCCCCCGAGCCGACTCGACCAGGTAGAGCCCGACCTCCGCCGTCCACCGGTATGCCTCGCGCGAGCGCCAGACACCCGCCTTGGCGAACCCGCCGAAGTCGCCGTCCAGTTCCAGCGTGAGCCACGGATAGCGAGCACGGCTTTCGTCCCACTGCGACCGGAGTTCCGCTGCGCTCACCGGCGCGTAGCCGAAGTGCACAACCGTGTCGCTGATGAACCGGTTGACCAGTTGGGCCATCTGCTCGAAATCGCGCTGTTCGGTCGGGCGGATCAGGTGCATGCCTGGCCCTCCGTCGGTCGTCCAGGGGGAAGGTGCCGGTCGCCCATGCCGGGCTGGCTTCCACGGTAATGCCGTTCATCCCACGGGTCGCGTCCCCTGTCGTTGGATGTTGGGCGGGCAAGCCTCGCTCCGGGATCGCACGCCAGGATCGCACGAGTCCACCCTGTTTGGGGCATTGCGAGTTCTGGTCCTTCCCCGTACTTTCCCTGTGTTCAGGACCTGCAGCCGCCGTGGGCGGCGCGGGTGGTCACAGCGGCCGGGAAGCCGCGACATTCGGGCCGATCGGCCCGGGAGAGCGAGAGAGAGATGTTGTTCACGTTGTCCGTTCGTTCGAGCGTCGTCGCGGCGAGCGCGCTGGTCGCCTTCGCGGCTCAGGCCGGCGCCGAGACCATCATCCTGCGCAGCGGGCAGGTGAGCGGTGTGCCGGGGCTGCCGACGCAGGTCGACGATTCCATGACCTTCGGGCCGTTCGCGCCCACCGGTCCGCTCAGCGCCAACCCGTTCACCGCGGCGGACTTCAACGCGACGACGGCGAACCAGGCCGTCGTCGTGAACCCGTACACCTCGTGGCTCGCGACGCTGCCGTTCGATTCCCAGGCCCGCTGGGTCGGCACCGGCAACGTCACGCTGCCGTTTTCTGGAAACGACCTGGGCCAGGTCTCCACGGTGCTGTACCGCGTGCCGTTCACGGTGACGACCGTGGGCATCACCTCGGCATCGATCTCCATCGCCTGGGCCTGCGACGACACCCTGGGCGACCTGCTCTACGGCGGGGCCAACCCGGTCGGCGCCTACCTGCGCGACCCCTTCGGCAACGTGACGGCGCTCACGCCCGTCGCCGGTGGGGGCTTCTCGTTCCAGTCGCTGGTGCTCAACTACAACATCACCGGCGCCATCGGCACCGGCCTCAACGAGCTGTTCCTCTACCAGCGCGACCAGGGGTCGGGCATCTCCGGCCTGATCTTCAGCGCCGAGATCACCGTCCTGCCCTCGCCCGCCGCGGCGAGCCTGCTGGGTATCGCAGGCCTGGCCGCCACCCGCCGCCGGCGCGCCTGACGCCCGGCCCCGGAGCCGCACCGCGAACCGCCGGGGCGGCCGCCCGCGATCCTCGACCGCGGGCGCTCGATTCCCGCCGCGTCGCTCTTCACCACCCTTGCATCCACACCCCGCCCCCGGCGGGGTTTTTTCTTGCGCCGGTGAGTACGCCGCCGAGCGCGGGTCAAGCAGGGCGTGCTCTCGGGTTTCGGTTGCGGCGCTGCGCTGGTCACCATCGGGTGCGCCGACTGTTGTGCCGAGACGGGGGCGGCGGTGGAACGGTGGCCGCGGCGTGCGCCGGCTCAAAAACGACAGCCCCGCAGGGGTTGCTCCTGCGGGGCATTGCGTGTCAATCGGGGCGAGAGGATTTGAACCTCCGACCTTTTGGTCCCGAACCAAACGCGCTACCAAGCTGCGCTACGCCCCGGAATCGACCGCATGGTAGGCCGCCGGCCCGGCGTCCACCACGGGAGCATCGTCCGGCGCGGTCCGTCAGTTGTTGGTGCGGCTGGTCGATTCGGCCGGGAACGTCGGGCGCGTGGTGTAGACGTTGTCGTCGCGTGTGCCGGGGTTGCCGTCGGCCCCCGCCGAGTAGAAGTACGGCCGGTTGTTCACGCAGAGGCCCTCGTCGGCGTCGCCCGCGGCCCCGCCGGCCGGCTCGGCCACGCGCACGAACGCCGTGTCCACCCCGGCCACCTGGAACGTGCGCGGGGCGCGGCCCGCGGCGCGGCTCGACGGCCCGTAGCCGCCGTGGAAGGCCGGGTGCACGAAGCGGATGGGCCGTCCCCAGGCGTCCTTGACGGTCACGGTGCGCAGCGCGTTGCGGATCAGCGACGGGGTCAGGCCGTTGGCGGTGACGAGGTCGACCGACTCAACGAACTGCGGGTCCAGGCCTGTGATGATCGACTGCACGCTGGCCACGCGCGTCGCCTCGGCCAGGAACAGCGCCAGGCTCGGCTCGACGGCCGTGCCGCTCTGGGCCCGGGCGTCGATCATCGGGAACTCCAGACCGCGTTCATCCTTGAAGTACGCCGGGGCCTTGCCCTCCTTGGCGTTGATGTACTCGCTCAGGGCCTGGTCGAGCGTCTTGAGCAGGTTCTCCGTGGCCCGCTGCTTGCCGCCGGAGGCGACGCGCGACGCGACCGCCAGCCCCAGCGTGACGAGGATGCCGATGATCGCGATGACCACCAGCAGTTCCACGAGCGTGAAGCCGCGCGTGCGGGAGAATCCGACCGGCTTGACCGTGTTCAACGCCATGCCTCGACTCCTGACGTGGTGAAACGCTGGTGCCCCGCCGCCGGCGGCCCCGTGGGACCGGCGACCGTGCCCGGAGCATACCCCTGCTCGTCGGCCAGGCTGCCGGGCGTGGCTGGGGCGCAGCCCTCCCGGCCGACGTCAGTCCATACGCCGGGGTTGCCCAGCCTGTTGCGGCGGCGCGGCGTGTACGAACAAAATCCGCCCGCCGGTCGCCATGGAGCGATCAGGGCCGCCCGCGTCAAGCCTTGCCGTTGACGCCCTGGCCGGTGCAGGTGCCGTCGGGCCGGTTGCAGCATTTCTTGTACAGCTTGCCGGGGTCGTGCGGGCACGGGTCGTTGCGGCCCAGCTTGCGGGGCGGCTGCGCCGGCTTGGCCTGGGCGCCGCCGCCATCGGCGCGCGGGGCCGAGGGCGGTGAGTACAGGCCGCCGCCGTCGCCCAGGCCGGGTCCGGCGATCGACATTCCGCCCACGCCGCCGGCGACCGGCCGGGCCGCGGGGGCCGGCCTGGGCGGCGCGGGGTCGACGCGCGGCATGATCTTGAGCTTGAAGACGTAATCGGTCACGCGGTCGCGGAGCGTGGACATCATCTCGTTGAACAGGCGCGACGCCTCGCGCTTGAACTCGATGCGTGGGTCTTGCTGGGCGACGGCTCGCAGGTGGATGCCTTCGCGTAGCTGGTCGATGCCGTGCAGGTGGTCCTGCCAGAGGTTGTCGAGCACCTCCAGCAGCATGGTGCGCTCGAAGAAGACCAGTTCCTGCCGCAGGATCGACTCCACCCGTGCTCGGACGGCGTCGGATCGTTCGTCGCCCTTGAGCCCGCGCAGGTGCTCGGGCATCGTCTGGCCGAAGCGCTTCTGCAGGTGGGCGTCGAGGTCGGCGTCGGCGGCAAGGGCCTGCGCGGCCTTGATCTCCCGCTCCAGCACGCCGTCGGTGATGAACTTTTCGCTGGCGGCCAGCAGCTTCTCCCGGGCCGTGGGCGGCGGCATGTCCTTGATGGTGTCGACGGTCCAGCCCAGCTCGAAGCGCTGGTTGGCCCACGACACCAGGTGGTTGAGCCCCTGCGCCGGGTCCTGGCGCATGATGCCCAGGGCCATCTCGAGCGCGAAATCGACGGGGTACTCGATTTCACGCCGCCGGTAGAGCCCTTCGGCGCGTTCGACCACCAGTTCCTCGACCGCTTCCTTGCCGTCGGCCATGGCCTTGACGACCTCCTGCGGGTCGATGTCCATGTCGAACTTGGTCTTGGCCCACCGGCTGAGGGACTCGGGCCCGTACATCTTGCCCGAGAACTGGGCGATGCCGGAAAGGTCGGCGGCGTCGATCCGGGCGTGGGCCGCGCTGATCAGCCGCTGCTCGATGGAGTCGCGGAGCTGCTCGGTGGGGTCCTTGAGCTCCTCGGGGGAGAGCTCGACGCCGTACTTGTCGCGGGCCCAGTTGATGAGGCTGGCGGCGTCGAAGTCCACGGCGGCGGCCTCGCTGTCGCCGCCGAGCTCGGGCATGTACTCGCCGAGCGTCAGTCGCACCACGGCCGCGGCGTCGTCCTTGGCGGCGACGCGGATGCGATCGGCCATCTCGTCGGGCTCGAGCCCGCGCAGGCGGCGGGCGGGGACGGAGGTGTCGAGGTTGGTGCGTGCGAACTCCGATGCGCAGTGGGCGGCGTAGTCGGCGTCGAGGAAGGAGGCGACGGCGTCGCGTGCGGCGTCGCGGATGTAGCCGAAGATGAGCCCGCGCAGGTCGCGCCCGTCGAGCGTGCGCTGGCGCAGGCCGTAGAACGAGCGCCGCTGGTGTTCCATGACCTCGTCCATGTCGAGGATGTACTTGCGTCCCTGGAAGTTGCGCTCCTCGACCTTGCGCTGGGCGGTCTCGACGCTGCGGGAGAGGATGGGGTGCTCGATGGCGTCGCCCTCCTTCATGCCCAGGCGCGAGAGGATGCGCAGGGTGGTGTCGCCGGCGAACATCTTCATCAGGTCGTCCTCGAGGCTGATGAAGAAGCGGGACGAGCCGCGGTCGCCCTGGCGGCCCGACCGGCCGCGGAGCTGGTTGTCGATGCGGCGGGATTCGTGGCGCTCGGTGCCGATGACGTGCAGGCCGCCGAGGTCCTCGCAGGTGCTGAACCAGCGCAGGCGGTGGAGCAGGAAGCGGCCGTTCTTGTCGATCGCGTCGCGGAGCGGCTCGGCGTCCATCTTCTCGATGGCGCGCGGGCTGAGCCAGGTGTACTTCAGGGCCCAGTGACGCAGCAGCTGCATCTCGAGCTCGGCGAAGGGCGTCTGGTCGATCTTGTGGCGGGGCATGTCCAGGTGGCCCGGTGCGATCTTGCGGTAGGCGCTCTCCCGGAGCTGCTCGTCGGTGCTCTCGATCGTGACCTCGCGGCCGACAACGCCGCGGCGCAGCCAGTGGTCCAGCAGTGCCTGGCGGGTGAACGAGCCGAGCTTGATGTCGGTGCCGCGTCCGGCCATGTTGGTGGCGATCATGACGGCGCCGAGCTGCCCGGCGGCCTCGATCATGTGGGACTCGCGTTCGTGCTGCTTGGCGTTGAGCACCTCGTGCTTGATGCCGTGCCTGCGGGTGAGCATCTCGCTGAGCATCTCGCTCTTCTCGACGCTGGTGGTGCCGACGAGCACGGGGCGGCCGGCGTCGTTGAAGGCCTTGATCTCGTCGACGATCGCTTCCCACTTGTCCTTGGCGGAGAGGAAGACCAGGTCGTCGAAGTCGCGCCGGACCATCTTGCGGTTGGTCGGGATGCTGACGACGTCGAGCCGGTAGATGTCGTGGAACTCCTGGGCCTCGGTGTCGGCGGTGCCGGTCATGCCCGCCAGGCGCGGGTACATCTTGAAGAAGTTCTGGATGGTGATGGTGGCGACGGTCTGCGTCTCCTGCTTGATCGGGACGCCCTCCTTGGCCTCGACCGCCTGGTGCAGACCGTCGGACCACTGGCGGCCCTGCATGGGGCGGCCTGTGTTGACGTCGACGATGATGACGGAGGGCTCCACTCGTCCGGTCTGCGGGTTTTCCGACGGGGCCACGATGTAATCGCGGTCGCGCTGGTAGACGACGTGCGCCCGCAGCGACTGCTCCAGCAGGTGCGGCACGTCCATGTTCTCGCCGACGTAGAACGAGCCGATCCCGGCGACGCGCTGCGCCTCGGCGATGCCGTCGTGCGTCAGGTGGCACTGCTTGCGCTCGGGCATGGTGTCGTAGAACTGCACGAGGCCCTTCTTGGCGGCCTCGAGCGCCGGCAGCTGCTGCTTCGCCGCCGCGAGGTTCGCCTGAAGCTCGGGCAGGCGCGCCTTGTCGCGGAGGTTGCGGATGTCGCCCTCGATGCCCTTGATCGTCCGCATGCACGCCTGCACGCGGTCCTCGGCCGCCTGCCAGGGGCGCTGCTTCTCCACCAGGTGGCGGGCCAGGCGGTCGGCCAGGTCGTAGCGGGGCTTGTCCTGGTGGGCCGCGCCCGAGATGATCAGCGGCGTGCGGGCCTCGTCGATGAGGATGCTGTCAACTTCGTCGACGATGGCGAACTGGCGCCGGCGCTGCACCTGGGCTTCGGCCGAGCGCTTCATGTTGTCGCGCAGGTAGTCGAAGCCGAACTCGGCCGTGGTGCCGTAGACCACGTCGCACTGGGACATGCGGCGCTTGGAGTCCTCGCCCTGCATGTGCATGGGGTGGATCGCGCCCACGGTCAGGCCAAGGGCGTGGAAGAACGGGAACGTCCAGTCGCGGTCGCGCTGCACCAGGTAGTCGTTGACGGTCACCACGTGCACGCGCAGGTGCTCGATGCACGCCAGGTAGCACGCCAGCGGGCCGACGATCGTCTTGCCCTCGCCGGTCTTCATCTCCGAGATCTTGCCCTGGTAGAGCACCATGGCGCCGATCAGCTGCACGGCGAACGGGCGCGCCCGGAACGGCGGCCGGCTCTCGGGGAACAGCCCCCGGACGGCCTCGTAGATCTCCAGCGGGATCTCGCCCCGCACCCACCCCGGCACCGGGTCGGTGCACC
>JAEUIX010000273.1 GCA_016794945.1 Phycisphaerae bacterium | reverse complement strand
GTCCTTCTCCGTCTCGCGCGCCACGTGCTTCAGGGCCCAGATCTGCTTGCTCTTGGGGTCCTGGATCAAGTAGATGACCGAAGCCGCCCCTCGGCCGAGCACGGCCATGACCCGGTATCCCTCGACGAGTTCACCTGGCTTGTAGATCTGCACGGGCGGGCCGGGCCTCCGACTGCTTGGCGACGACGATGCGGCCTTGAGCACAGCGGCCGACGATGAAGCGCCCAGGTTCACAGTTTAGTCTCTCGTCCGGGCGGTCGGGATGATAACCGAACGCGACCATCCGCGTCGGCAGGCTATTCGGCCGGGCCGCCGCCGCGGTTCGCCCCGTCCGCGGGAGAACATCGGCCGACGGACCCGCCCGGTGCGGCACCAGAGCAACGCACGAGCGAATCGGGACATTTCCCATCCGGACGACTGCAACGCCCTCCCCAGCCCGCGCAGGCGGATCGGAGAATCCCCGGGTCCACCGGAGGTCCGAGATTGGGTCAGCGGCCGCCCGCCAGACGCTGGCGGAGCCAGGCGGCGTGGAAGTGCTTGCCGGGGTCGGCGGTGGGGGCGATCTCGTTGTGCAGCAACACCCGCTCGGGCGGGATGTCCAGGTCCGCGCACAGCGCGCCGACCAGTTCCGCCAGTCGGGCCATCTGAGCGCGGGTGAACTGCTGGCGCTCCCCGTCACCGATCAGGCAGATCGACACGGCGTTGCGGTTGTACCAGTCGCCCTCCGCGCCGCCGGCGTGCGCGCCGGCACGCTGCTCCAGCCACCGGTAGCCCACGTGCAGCTCGCCGTCGTCCATGCCGTTGCCGTTGCCGATCAGGAAGTGATGCCCGAGTCCCTTGAACTGTCGGGCTCGATGCTCCTCCTCGAGCTTCCCCGGCGTGCCCACCGGTGAGCCCGAGTGGTGGATCACGATCGCCTTCCACTGGCCCTGCGCGATTGGCGACTTGGTCCGGAAGATCGGCTCCAGCACGGTCACCGTGCTCGTCGCCGTCAGCGGCAGCGACAGGCCGTCGGTCCGCGGGGCGGGCTTGCCGTCCAGGGCGAGCAGCATGCCCCCCGTGCACGTCATCGCCGCCAGCAGACTGAGCCAGACAACGCGGGCGCGCTGAAGACCGCCGTGGACGGGACCGGACTGGCGGGCGCTGCGTGGCATGTTGGCTCCGGATGAAAAGTACATTTGCATCGGATTCCCGGCCACGCCTGCTTCGCAAATAGCGATCCTCGGCCCAGACTCACTTCCACGCGGTACGAACGAAGCCCGAGCGCCGCGGCCTACTCAATCTTCGGCGCCAGACGCCCCTTGAGGTTCGGCTTCAGCCGACCGTACTCGTTCTCCGTCTGCTGCGGCGCGTACTGGTTGCGGATGCCGTCGTACCGGTCGAACGGCGTGCGCTCTTCCTCCGGCGACAGAAGCGGGCGGGCGCACCCCGTCAGCAGCACCATCCCGACCGTCGCCGCCATTGCCGCCGCGCGGCGTGGATCACACCGACTGATTCTCGGACCCCTTAGCATCGGTCCAAGATTACGCCCCGCCCGGCCGCTGTGCACGCGTCCACGACGCGAGCCGACCGTCCGGGCTCAGCCTGGCCAGTCCCCGGCGCCGCATGTCGCCCACCCCCACGTAGACCGCGGCGCAGACGGCCGTCGCGAGGTTGAGCGACCGTTCCCCCGGGAGCATCGGCAGACTCACAAGCCGGTCCGGGAACCGCGCCAGGAACTCGTCCGGCAACCCGCGGGTCTCCTTGCCGAACACCAGGTGGTCGCCCGGGTCGATCGTCGCATCGAACATCGGGCGAGCCGATTTGGTCGTGAAGAGCCACAGCCGCTCGGGATGGGCCGTGCCCAAGTAGTGATCGAAGCTCTCGTGCTCAACCGGCGCGAGCCTCGGCCAGTAGTCCAGACCCGCGCGCCGCAGAGCCTTGACCGAGGTGCTGAACCCCAGTGGGCGGATCAGGTGCAGCGCACAGCCGGCGGCCACACACGTACGCCCGATGTTGCCCGTGTTGTTAGGGATCTCCGGCTCGTGCAGCACGATGTGCAGCAGCGGCCCGGCCGCGACGCCACCGTCGTTGGGGAGGATCGGCGAGTTGGATGCTGGCGCCTGCACGTCGACTCCCAATGAAAAACGCCGGCCTCCGGGGGCCGGCGTGGAGCGTAGCGAGAGTCGCGCCCAAGTCAGTTCGGCTGGGCCACGCCGCCGCGAGCGGCGCCGGCCGCCTTGGCCTCGGCGGTCCGCCGGGCCTTGACGCCCGGGTCCTGTGCGATGATCGCCTCGGCGACCTTGCGGAAGGACGGGTCCAGCGGGTTGCCCTGCCAGCGGACCGTGCCGTCGGTCGAGATGATGAAGCAGGTCGGCAGGCCTCGGACCTGAACGGCCTTGGAGATCTCGCCGTTGGTGTCGAAGATGTGGGTCAGCGGCGAGTCGGGATGGTGTCGCATGAACTGCTGCACCTGCAGCTTGTTCTTCTCATCCGAGCCGTAGCCGCTGACGCCGATGATGACCAGATCGTCCTTCAGCTTGTGCTGCATGTCCTCCAGCAGCGGCTTGGAGCGCATGCACGGGGCGCACCACGTCGCCCAGAAGTCCACGATGACCACCTTGCCGAGGTAGTCCGGCTTGTCGCTGAGCCACTCGCCCTTGGTGAAATCGCCCGGCCACTTCTGGCCCTGCACGTCGGTCGCCGACGAGCTCAGCTGCTGGTCCTCGTTCTTCTTCGGCCACAACGCGGTCTCGTACTGCTCGGCGCTGGGCGGCGCGAAGACCGTCTTGACCTTCGTCCGTGCACCGGCCGCGCCGTCGATCGCGGTCGTGCGGCCCGCGGCTTCGCGGGCGGCCCGCTCGGCATCAGCGAGCTGCTTGGGCACCGCGGCGGCCGACTCGGCCGTTTCGCCGACGGTCAACTCCACCGCACGCTCGAGCACGTCGGACTCGAAGTCAGCGAACCGCAGGTTGCCCGCACGGTCCACCAGGTACAGGTCCGGATCGGCGTCGACCATCAGGCCCTTGCGCAGGGCGCCGTCGCCGTCGCGGGCCATCAGGAACTTCGCGCCCTTCTCGGCGGCCATCGCCGTCGCCATGTCCCACTTGCGGGCGTCGTGAACGCCCAGCACCACCAGCCCGTCCTTGCCGTGCTTGACGCTCAGCGCCTCCAGGCGGCCCAGCAGCGTCTGCGACGCCGGCTGCCACGCCTGCCACGTCGCGATCAGCACCACCTTGCCCTTGAGCGATTCGGCCGTCGGCGCAGCGCCGTTGGTGTAGTCCGTCAGGCCGGACAGCAATTCGAACTTGAACGGCTGCAGTTCCATCTTGGCCAGCGCCGCCCGCCGGTCCCCGGCCCCCTCGCGCCGAATCTCCGGCTGAGGGGTCATGCCCGGGCTCAGCGCCATCGCGCCGCCGCTCACCATCGCCAGCAACGACGCCGTCACCACCAATGAACGCTTCATGGACAGGCTCCCATCGCGGCCGAACGGCCGGTACGTGATCCCCCGATGTGAGAGTCTACCTCGGAATCGACCGCCCGGATTCACCCCGGGCACAAGATTCCACCGCCCGAAACCCGACCGCACCCCAATTCAGTCGCTCATCCCGCTCGTTCCGCTCATCAAACGCCCCTTTCCGGCGTCGCCAACGCGTGCAGCGCGACCGCCCCGGCCACCACCACGTTCAACGAATCAACCCCCGCAGCCATCGCGATCGACACCCGCCGCGTCCCGGCCGCCAGCGCCCCGGCTGTCAGCCCCGGCCCCTCCGCCCCTAGGAGAACCGCCGCCGGCTTTCCACGGCACGCGATTGCCGCATCCTGCAGGCGTTCAGCCCCCGGTCCAGGCGTCATGGCGAGCACTTCGATCCCCCGGTCTCGAAGCCTCGCCACCCCGGCCGGCCAGTCCATCACAAACGCCCAGGAGACAGTCATGGCATATCCAACCGAAACACGAACAGATTTGCGATAGAGCGGATCTGCACACCTGGGACTGAGCAGCACACCGGCCGCACCGAACGCCGCGGCGTTCCGAAACACGCCACCGACATTGTCGTGGTTCGACAGGTCCTCCAGGATCACCAGCGGTCGGCCTGGCGCGGCTTTGGCCGCGACGGCCTCGGGCTCCAGCGGCCGGGGCCGAGCGGCAACAGCGATCAGCCCCCGGTGCAGCGAGAACCCGGTCAACGGCTCCAGGTGGGCGGGTTCAATCACGAACACGGGGGTGTCCGGCGGCAGCAAGGCAAGGTCGGCTTCCGCCGCGTTGAGTCTCGTGGGTGTGACCAGCACGCTCAGCGTCCGGCACGTCGAACGCACCAGCCGGTGCAAAACGACCTCCCCCTCGGCCATGAACTTGCCCCACGGGGCCTCGGGATCGGGGCGGCGCTGCGCGGCCCACGAGAACGCCGGGAGCAACTGCCGCTCCTTGATCGCTCGGTAGTCGTCGAGCCGTGGGTCCTCCAGCGATTCCACGCGGATGCAGCGCACGGCGGACTCTACCCGCGGCGCGCCGGGCCGGGCTGGCTCCGGGCGGTGTGTACCCTTGGGCGTCTCGTGGCCACCGAGGATCCACCCATGATGAGCCGAGCCTTCTTCGCGTGCCTCGCCGCCGGTGCCGGACTCCTGCTGTTCGCCTGTGAGGAGAAGGCCCCGCCCACGCCGGCCAACCCATCGACCGTGTTGGGCAAGAGCGCCAAGAGCGCCCGCGATCTGCGCGACCAGATCGGCGGCGCCCAGCAGCAGCAGCTCAGCCAGGCCGAGGGCATCACGGGCGAAGGAAACGCCGCGGAGATCGGCGGCGTGCTCTTCCCCATCGCCGGCACCTGGCAGAAGGGCGCCGCCGGCGGCATGCGCGCGGCCGTGTACCTCGTCTCGGCGGGCGGCGGCGAGGCCGAGTGCGTCTTTTTCACCGGCATCGGCGGCTCGGCCGACTCGAACATCAACCGCTGGAAGGGACAGATGTCGCCCGACCCGGGCGGCGAGCCGCGGGTTTCGACCGACACCATCTCCGGCATCAAGGTGACCCAGCTTTCGATGGTGGGCACCTACCGCGGCATGAGCGCCGGCGGGGCCCCGGCCTCGCCGCAGCCCGGCACGCGGTTCCTGGGCGCGATCGTCGAGGGACCCAAGGGGCCGATCCAGATCCGCCTGACCGGCCCCGTCGACGTCGTCGACGCCGCCGAACCGGCCTGGAAAGCAATGATCTTCGGTCTCCGCGAGCGCTGACCCGTCGCCCGTGGCCGCAGGCCGGGGCCCGATCGGGCCGATGGAAGGTGCGGGCGGTGCCCGCGCGCGGCGCAGGCTCCCCGCCGTGATCCGCGGAGCGACGTGGGAGCGTGCATGGAACTGTGGCAGGCGGCGGCGCTGGGGTTCGTCGAGGGCATCACCGAGTACCTCCCGGTGAGTTCCACCGGGCACCTCATCATCACCAGCGACCTCATCGGCCTTCGCGATCGCGGCGGCGCGGTGGAGGACTTCAACATCATCATCCAGGGCGGCGCGATCCTGGCGGTCGCCGGCCTCTACTTCCCGCGATTCGTCTCGATGCTCCTGGGCCTGCTCGGACGCGACGCCGCGGGACGCATGCTGCTGTTCAACCTGGTGATCGCCTTCGTGCCCGCGGCGGCCCTCGGTCTGGCGATGCACGGGTGGATCAAGGAGCACCTGTTCCGCGCCGTGCCCGTGATCGTCGCGTTCATCGTCGGCGGGCTCTTCATGATCGCGGTCGACCGCGCGTGCGTGGCCCCCATGCGGCGCCATCAGGCCGCCGGCGGATCCGGCGGGCGCGAACTGCGGGACCTCACCCCGGGCGGTGCGCTGCTCATCGGCCTTCTCCAGTGCGTCAGCCTCTGGCCCGGCACCAGCCGCTCGATGATGACCATCACCGGCGGCGTCATGTCCGGGCTCCGTCCCGCCGCCGCGGCGGAGTTCAGCTTCCTGCTCGGCATGCCGACGCTCCTGGCCGCCACCGGGTACGCCCTGTACAAGAACCTCAAGCAGTCCGCCGCCGCCGGCACGCCCAACGTGTTCCAGAGTCTGGGCGTCGGTCCCAGCGTCGTGGGAATGGTCGTGGCGGCGGTGTGCGCCGCGGTGGCCGTGAAGTGGCTCGTGGCGTTCCTGAACCGGCACGGCCTGACGCCGTTCGGGGTCTACCGCATACTGCTGGGACTGGCGCTGATCGGGCTGATCGCCGCGGGGTGGGTGACGGTCTGACCGCCGACAGCGGCGAGAGCATCGAGCCATGAAGACGTCGTTCCCCAAGGACAAGATCCGCGTCGTGCTGCTCGAGGGCATCCACCCAGCGGCGCGCCGCATGCTCGCCGACGAGGGTCTGTCCGTCACGCTGATGGACACGGCGCTGGAGGGCGCGGCCCTCGACAAGGCCGTCGCCGGCGCCCACCTGGTGGGCATTCGCAGCAAGACGCAACTCTCGTCCGCAACGCTGGCCTCCGCCCAGCGGCTGCTGGCCGTCGGCTGCTTCTGCATCGGGACCAACCAGGTCGACCTCAAGGCCGCTCAGCAGCGGGGGGTGGCCGTGTTCAACGCACCGTTCAGCAACACGCGCTCCGTGGCCGAGCTGACCATCGCCGAGGTGGTCGCGTTGCACCGCCGGCTGGCCGACCAGTCCGCGGCGGTACACGCCGGGCGGTGGGACAAGTCCGCCGAAGGCGCCCACGAGGTGCGGGGGCGGACGCTGGGCATCGTCGGCTACGGCCACATCGGTTCGCAGGTGTCGGTGCTGGCCGAGGCCATGGGCATGCGCGTGCTGTTCTTCGACATCGCCAGCAAGCTGCCCCTGGGCAACGCCCGCCCCTGCCGGACGCTCGACGAGCTGCTGCGTCAGGCCGACTGCGTCTCGCTTCACGTTCCCGAGACCCCGGCGACGCGCGGGCTCATCGGCCGCGCCCAGCTCCGGACCATGAAACGCGGCGCCTTGCTGATCAACAACGCCCGCGGCAGCGTGGTCGACGTGCCCGCGCTGGCCGCCGCCCTGCGCGACGGCCACCTGGGCGGCGCGGCGGCGGACGTCTTCCCCCACGAGCCGGCCGGCCGGGGCGAGCGCTTCCGCAGCGAACTGCAGGGCCTGGCCAACGTGATCCTCACGCCGCACGTCGGCGGGAGCACCGAAGAAGCGCAGGAGGCCATCGCCCTGGACGTCTGCGGCAAGCTGCTCCGGTTCCTCAACAACGGCAGCACCACCGGCTCGGTGAACATGCCCGTGGTCGACCTTCCCGAACAGCCGGGGGCCGACGAGCCGCGGCGTTCGCACCGCATCCTGCACCTGCACCGCAACGTCCCGGGCGTGCTGGGGTCCATCAACGGCGCGTGCGCCGCGCTGGGCGTGAACATCAGCGCCCAGTACCTGCAGACTCTGGGCGACGTGGGCTACGTGGTGCTGGAGGTCGATGCGCAGCACGGCAAACGGCTGCTCGTGAACCTGCGGGCCATGCCGGAGACGATCCGCGTGCGCCCGCTGTGGTGAACGGCGGCCCGAGCGCCGCTCACGGCTCCATGAGCACCTTGATCTGGCCCCGCCCGGCCGACTCGATCGCTCTCGGCCCGTCGGCCAGCCGGGCCCGGCGCGTGATCAAGCTCAGCACGTCCACCCGCCCGCGACGCAGCGCCTCGAGCGCCTCGGCGAGGCTCCCGCACCGCGAACCCACCACCTCGATCTCGCCAGTCACGATCGGGCTGAGGTCGATCGGCCCCGCCACGCCGGTCGGCGCGCCAGCGCCGCCCGCCGGCGCCGGCGCAGACATCAGCACCACCTTGCCCCGCGGACGCACCATCCCCAGCGCCGTCGCCAGCCCGTCCGGCCGCCCCGTGCAGTCGATCACCACGTCCTGGTCCTGCCGGCGCCCCGCCTCGTCCACGAGCCGGTGCCGGATGCCCCACTTGTCGCACAGCCCCAGCTTCTCGGCGTGCCGCCCCAGCAGCCGCACCCGCGCGTTCAGCGGCGCCATCACCTGCGCCACCAGCAGGCCCATCCGCCCGTCGCCCAGCACCGTGATGTACGGCTTGCCCTCCACCCGGAACATCTGGCGCGTGTGCAACGCCGCGGCCAGCGGCGAAGCGAACACCGCCTGCTCCTCGTCCACGTCCGCCGGCACCTCCACCAGGTTCGCCACCGGCAGCGTGAACGACTCCGCGAAGCACCCGTCCCGGCCGTGAAGCCCAAGCACCGTGCGTGCGCGGCAGTGGCCGCTCAGGCCCGCCCGGCACATGTCGCACCGCCCGCACACGATCACGGCCGACCCGACGACGCGCTTGCCCGCGAATCGCTCGACCGCGTCGGGCGGGCCGTTCACCGCTTCCACGACCCCGACGAACTCGTGCCCCATCACGCCCCGGAACCCGGTTCGACCGCCGGCGACGGCCAGGTCGCTCGCGCCGACGCCCATGCGCCGCGGGCGGACCAGCGCTTCGCCGGCGCCCGGCGCCGGGACCGGTGCTGCCGGTTCGAGTCGCACGCTGGAACCATCGAAGCACACGGCGCGCACGGCGGTCGTACCTCCTGCCGGCCCCGGCCGGCTGACACCTCTGAAGATCGGCCCGGCCGCCCCGGACGGTTGGGCCAATGCGCCCGTTCCCGGGGTTATCGGAGTTCGCGTCGGCGGTCGGGTAGGCTGGCGCCATGCAGGCGGCCGGCCCAATCTGCGCGAGCCACCCGCGTGCAGGCTGGTGGGATCGGCTCTGGCGATCGCCCGAACCCGCGGTCAATCTCGGCATGGCGCGAGTCATCGTCTGCGCCTCGGTGCTGCTGCTGGTGGAGCAGCACGGGCCGAACATCGTGAACCTCGCCGCGATGCCGCCGGGCACGCACCTGCCGCCGCGCATCCTCAAGTACCTCCTGGCGTGGGTGCCGACGTCGCCGGAACTGGCATCGGCGCTGCTCGGATTGCTCCGAGGCCTGCTGGTGCTCTGCATGCTCGGGGCGGCGTCGCGAACGACGGCCCTGCTGGCCTGCCTGGTGAGCGTGTACGTGCTCGGACAGCGGTACCTGCTCGGCGGCGTGGGTCACGCGCTGCACTTTGCGCCGCTCATGCTGGCAGTCCTCGCCGCCACGCCCTGCGGCGATGCGCTGGGGCTCGACGCGCTGCGCCGCTGGGGCCGGTGGCGCGGCCCGGCCGAGCCCGCGCCGGCGTACGGCGCCGGCGTGCTGTGGATCGGCGTGGTGCTGGGGCTGGCCTACTTCTTCCCCGGCGCCTGGAAGCTCGCCAGCGCCGGCTGGGATTGGTGCAACGGCCAGGCCCTGCTGCGGGCGCTGCAGATGCGGCTGGACCCCTCGCCTTTGCCACTGCCGATCGACCGCTGGCCGTGGGCTCTGGCGCTGGGCGGCATCTTCACGCTGCTCCTGGAGCTGCTGTTCCTGCCGCTGGTGTTCGTCCGCGCCGCCAGACCCTGGCTCGCGGCCGCGTGCATCACCTTCCACGCCCTGATCCTGCTGTTCCTCCAGATCGATTTTCTGGCGATGAGCCTGTCGTCGCTGGCGCTGGTCGATTGGTCCCGCGGGCTCGGCGTCCCGGCATGGACGCGCCGGCCCGAACGGGCCCGCGGTCCGGCGCGTTTGGCCGGCGTGGTCGGCGCGGGCATCGCGGCGGCGTTCGTGTGGACGGGTCTCGTGCGTCAGGGTGAAGCCTGGCCGGTCTCGGTGTTCCCCACGTTCGTGTGGCTGGCGGCTGATCGGCCGTTCGTCGAGGCGCGCTGCACCTGGGTCGACGCCTCGGGCGTCGAGCGCCCGCTGGCCGACGGCGACATGCCGGGGCTCATGGGCGATGCGTCGCAGGTCGGCAAGGTGCTCACGACCATGCTCTGGAGGCCCGTGGGCCACGCGCGGGCCGACGCCCACCGGGCTGCGCTGCTCCGCGCCCTGGCCGAGCGGCAGGGCGTGCTCGAGTCGGCCGTGGCCCTGCGCGTCTACCGCGAGCAGCGCCCGGTCGGGCCGCGACGCGGGCCGGGGGCCTCGCGCGAGCTGGTGCAGGAAATCGCGGTCCGGCGATAGGCAGGCGGACGGGTGGAACAGTTCATCGCGCCGTGCGAACCGGCAGGTGGGCCCGCAGGCCCATCC